>VEPI01000109.1:0-28464 GCA_012026935.1 Melioribacter sp.
AAGATTTTACCTGAATAAATTTACAAGTCCGACAACTATCCATACCAATCCAAAGATTATTATTATTTGCTCTTGATATTTCCATCTTACCGGTGGACTTTTATCTCTGCCAAAACTTCTGTAATAGTTAGCAAGTTGTTGATGAAATAATATGATGAGAGTTCCGAATACGATTGGAATTATATTTTTCATTTTCCCCTCTGAAATTTGTTAACAACTTAACACAAAAACTAAAACTATGTAAATAGGTTTAACAAATTGATATGAAAAGAATTTTCTATCTTGTATAAATTAAAGCGTTATTGTCAAATTCTGCAGTGTCTCCGGTCTTATTGGGAAAGAATTCAACTTTCATTCTTATATCATCTATAAGTTGAACAGCCAACAATCCTGCATAACCAAATTCCAAATAATTTACATGGTAAATTACTTTGCCGCTGCTAACTGAAACTTGCGATGGATCGGGATCGGTGATTGATGGTTTGTACTTTCCTAATATTCCGGCATATCCTCCAAAAGAAAGAATCATTATTGAAGGTTCATTCGGATCGGGTGCAAATGCAATTTCTTTAGGCCAGGCTAATGGTCCCATGCTGTCTTCAATTCTTACACTTTCATGAAACCAATTTCCAATTAATCGTCCGCGAATATCATAATCAATTTTACCATCCTTATCAGGCGCATTTCGTTTTACCAGTGAATAGAGTTTACTCTTCAACGGTTCTTGAAAATACTTATAAGGTGAATCGCAATGTATTGATCCGGGGTAACGTGCCGGATTGACGAATCCCGTTAGTGTTATGTTTTGATTTATTACACCAAGATCAATACTTCCGCTCCGGGCAGTGGTACCAATCTTTTTCCCGGCGGTTACAATCGAGCCGAGTACAAATGCAGAATCAAGAATGATATGATCTAAGTAGTAGGAAAAAGTAGAATTCACTTTTATCATTACTTTAGAGTCATCGTTCCGTCCGTTTTCCATTAAGTACCAATCAATTTTCCCTGAAGCAGGCGCATATATTGGCAATTTATAATTTGGATCTTGCTGATGAGTTGGTGTGTTAAAATTGAAAATGAAATAGACATGATCTGTTGGAAATGTATGTCCGACAGGATTAATCCAGCCAAGAGGTTCTAACCATAGAATCTTGTCAACATCCATAGGAGAATAGAGGAAAACACTTTCATAGCTGACATCAGATTCATTGATTGTTGAATTATCCTTACATGAAATAATAGTGATGATAAATGTAATGATGAACAATATTTTATTTATGTACGTAAACTTGTTCCTCATTTTAATTTGATCATGTGCAATATTATTTTAGATGCTATTTCAACAGTTAATTTTATTATATAAAACAAAAAAGCGCAAAATTCTGTTTAGAAAGTTGCGCTTAAAGAATTTGTTAGAGCTTATAAACTCTTATTTGCTTTAGCATTCTCCAGCAGCACTTTGTATGAATATCCGTATCCGAAATCTTTATTCAATACAATACTTCCTTCGAATGTAACAATATCACCCACGTTTACATTATCATTTGTGGTAACAGTCAAATCAAAATCAGAACCAGCACTTGTTCCGTCCTGAATATGGATCCAATTTGTTTTCATTATACCGAAGTTAGTTTTTACAACTTTACCTTTTATCTTAACTATTTTACCTGCATAAGAATTTGGGCTAGAAAAAAGTTGTGCTATTGTTATTCCGCCTGATGCGGGTGAAACAGAAATATTTTCTTTTTCAATTGTCGGTTTTTGTGGAGATGCTTTAATATTGTTGCCTGTATTTACCGGAGGGATTTTACTTACGTTATCAGCAAATAAGATAGAATCAAATTTTCTTTTAAGTTCTTTACTTTCAAAATCTTTCATTTCCATTGCACTTTCGTAGTAAAGAGTTTCGCCCTTTTTTACATCCATGGTTGTAACAGCCATCCAATAATCTTTGCCGCCTTCATTAGCCCTGATATATGTATATCCGCTTACTTGAATTGCTTCTTCAACAACAACTTGATGAACATTTGAATTCTTAGTTACCTCAGTTTGTTTAGGTTCTTCTTGTTTATTACATGCAGTAACAACAAAAATAACCGATAATAATGCTGCTAATAATTTCGATCTCATTCTGTTTTCCTTTATTTGAAAATTTTGTTGCACAAATATAGTGAAATATTTTCTGTAGAGACGAAGCATGCTTAATCTTTACAGCGTATATTTGTTTCAACAATTGAGAACAGCTTTGACCAAGGTATTATTAAAGAAAAATGAAGAACGAAGAATAAAACAAGGGCATCTCTGGATCTTCAGTAACGAAATTGCAAATGTAGAAGGGGATATTTCCAACGGCGAGCTGGTTCACGTGTTTGATTCAAAGAATAATTTTATTGGAAGCGGATTTTATAACGGCAATTCTTTAATAGCAGTCCGCATTATTTCTAATGAAGAATCAGTTGATCTTGAAAAATTATTTCGTCATAGATTAAATACTGCATACGAATTTAGGAATAGAATTTATCCCGATCGTAAATCATTTCGTCTTGTTTTTAGTGAAAGTGATTTTTTGCCGGGACTCATAATTGATAAATATAACGATTCCTTTGTTCTTCAAGTTTATTCTGCCGGGATGGAAAAGAATATAGAATTAATAACAAGAATATTACATGAAGATTTTTCAGCTAAAAATATTTTTACAAAAGGAGAGGAGCACTTCCGTAAGATTGAAGGACTGCCGGAAGAGAATAAAATTTATTTCGGTAAGATGGATGAAGAGATTATTTCAGATGGAAAAGTGAAATACAAGATCAACTTTGCAACCGGACACAAAACCGGTTTCTATTTTGATCAATGTGATAACCGCGAATTCTTTGGAAAGTTCTGCGAAAATAAATCGGTACTCGATTGTTTCTGTAATTCCGGGGGATTTGGTTTGCATGCGGCATACAATAAAGCAAAAAAAATTGTATTTGTTGATTCGTCTTCAGAAGAAATTAAAAACGCACAAGAAAATTTTTCTTTTAACGGATTCAATAGCAAAACAGAATTTATCCAATCCGATGTTTTTGATTATTTGGAAAAATGTAATTCGGAGAAAAAAACATTTGATGTTATTAACTTAGATCCTCCTGCATTTGCCAAGAATAAAAAAACATTGGCAACTGCAATCAAGGGTTACGAGAAACTGAATCGTTTTGCTATAAGTCTTTTAAAAGATGACGGATTACTTTTTACTTCTTCATGCTCTCATCATCTAAAAGAAGAAATGTTTTTGGATGCTATCAATACAGCTGCTCTAAAGGCCGGAAAGAAAATACAACTCTTCCATTTTAATAATGCTTCATTAGATCATCCGTTTTTGCCGGCAATGGAAGAGACGGTTTATTTGAAGTTCGCTGCGGTAAGAGTTCTCACAAAATAAAAATGCTGAAGTTGACTTCAGCATTTTCAGTAATACTGTTATTTAAATTGTATTACTCGCCTTTAAGTAACCCCAATGCACTTAACAAGCCGAACTGCCTGTAAAGATAATTTGATTCACTTGCTATATTATTATTGGTTGCTTGAATATAATCTCTGTAAGATTGCTGCTGATCTATGAAAGTTGCGGAACCAAGAGTATAAGAATCACGTTTGATTTCCCATGTTTCTTTTGCTGATTTTAATCCTGCTCTTGTTGCTTCTAATTGTAATTTTGCCGTTTGTAAATCCAACACTGCATTTTTCAAATCGCTTTTAATTTGTCTTTCCAGAGCATTTAAATCTTCATTTGTATTTTTGTTTGAGACTAATGCAGATTGAATTGCAAGCTCTGTACTCCATCTGGAAAAGATCGGAAAACTAAATGATAAGCCGAAACCGTAAACACGTCTGTTAAATAAGTCGGAAGGCTGAGTAGCACTGGTAGAAAAATTATAATTTCCGCTTAAACTTGGAAGCAGCCCGCCTCTGGCAATAGTTAACTGGTATTCGGAGCTTTCCAATTTTAATTTGGTGCTCTGGTAATCATTTCTATTATTTAACGCAGTTTGGATGAGGGCATCAATGTTATCAATATTTTTTACCGATTCAGGCAAATATGTAGAGTCCATTTCAAATGTATAATCTTTTAAAATATCTTTAGATAAATAATTTAGAAAAGTAATTTTTGATTTCTCATAATTATTCTTTGCTTGAAGATATGATAACCTGGAATTGGATGTTTGATATTCCTGTGCATACAAATCTACATTCGCTTTCATTCTAAGGTCATACATTTCTTTTACTTTAGTCAGCAGATCTTCATTGTATTTAACATCTTCGGTCTGGAATTTTAAAATCTTTTCGTTGTTTATGATTGAAATAAAGAGATTAACGGTTTGAAGAATTACATCCGACCGAAGTTTTTCCAAATCGTATTTAGCTGCTTGAAGATCGTTCTTTCTCTGATTAATTGTAGAGATATTGGCAAGACCGTCAAAAAGAGTAACGTTGCCGCCTAAAGACATACTGTAACTTCTGGAATCAGTTTCCGAAGCTCCTAAAGTTTGAGGATTACCAAAGAAATCTAGGACGGTACTTCCTGAACTGCTGGTTCTTTGCCAATTAAATCCGCTGCTGAAATTAACAGTCGGCAATAAACTTCCATAAGCATTCTTAAGAGAAGCAGCGGAAGTTTCTAAACTATTTGTACTTTTTATAACTGATGTATTTTGATTTAAGGCTGTTGTAATAGCACTGCTTAAAGTTATTTTTTCCTGGCCGCTAATGCCTGTTACAAATACAAAAGTAAAACTTAGTAAGAAAAATATTTTTGCAAATTTCATCAGCTCATCCCAATTTTTTGTGAACTTATATTGATCAAATTTCTGATCACTAATTTATTTTAATTTTAAAAATTATTCATACCTTAAAGCATCAATAGGATTTAATGCCGATGCTTTTCTGGCTGGGTAATATCCAAAAAATATTCCTATTGCACCGGCAAATCCGAATGCAATCATTATTATCTGAGGTCTAATATATGCCGATTGACTTGTGTAGTTATTCAACAGATACGCAATTAAAAACGAGAGCAAGACGCCAATTACTCCTCCCGATAAACTTAATACGGTTGCTTCGGTTAAAAACTGAACAAGAATATCGGAAGCTCTTGCACCTATTGATAATCTGATTCCAATTTCTCTAGTCCTTTCCGTAACAGATACAAGCATAATGTTCATAATTCCAATTCCGCCGACAACAAGAGAAACACCTGCTACCGATGCTAAAAGAATTGTAAGGATACGGGAAGTTGCGGTTGCAGTTTCTGAAAGATCCGATTGATCCTGAATTGTAAAATCATCATCCTCGCCTTGAGTCAGTTTATGTGATTCTCTCATTATACTTTTCAATTCAGCAATTACTGCGGGTATTTTGTCGTTAGAAATTGCACTTACTTGTATAGAGCCAATACGCATATGATCACCGGAAAGTCTGTCGCCTACGGTTCTTGAAGGTGCTAAAATAATATCGTCATTACTTGTTCCAACTGAACTTTGTCCCTTTGCTTTAAGAACACCAATAACTCTAAACGGGGTATTGCGAATTCTTATCTGCTGTCCTATCGGATCATCATTAGGAAATAAATTTTTAACAATATCTGCACCAAGAATGCAGACTTTAGCTCTTGCCATCACATCTCTTTCAGTAAAGAATTCACCGCTGGCCAATGGCCAAGAACGAATTTCAAGATAATCGGGAGAGACACCTTGAATTCTTGTAAACCAATTTCCAACTCCGCCAACAACTTGTCCGCCTGAAAAAACAATTGGTGTAACACCTTTAATTAAGGTTGCTTCGTTTTTTATTTTATCAACATCTTCCCATGTAAATCTATTAAAAGTTCCCATTCCTCTATTAACGCCGCCGCTGTTTGAAGCACCGGGCGTGATAATAATTAAGTTAGAACCAAGTGATGCAATTTGCTCTTCAACCTTTTGCTGGGCACCGTCCCCAATCGCAACCATTACTACAACTGCTGCAACACCAATAATAATTCCAAGTGCAGTTAATAAACTTCTCATCCGGGATTTCATAATACTTCTGGTTGCTACTTTTAATATGATTTTTGCTTTCATTTTTTTTCCCTTCTATTCTGCTATTTCGGCTTCAGCAATTACTTTTTTCAATTCTTCTTCAGCGTTTAACCTGTCCTTGATTTTTGCGTCTCTTATTACTCTACCATCACGCATTTCAATTATTCTTTTTGCAAATGCTGCAAAATCTCTTTCATGAGTAACCATTACAATTGTAATTCCCTCATCATTCAGTTTTTGAAAAAGATTAAACACTTCAACAGATGTTACGCTATCCAAATTACCTGTCGGTTCATCTGCTAAAATCAGAGATGGTTCATTTACTAATGCTCTGGCTAGTGCTACTCTTTGCTGTTGTCCTCCAGATAATTGACTTGGAATATGATGCATCCTGTCGCCAAGACCAACTCTTTTTAATGCTTCAGTTGCCTGCTTCTGATGATTTTTTACTTTTTCGAGTCTGTCATACATCAAAGGAAGTTCAACATTCTCAAGAGCAGTTGTACGCGGAAGTAAATTAAATCCTTGGAAGACAAAACCGATTTTCTGATTTCGAATATTTGCGTATTCATTTTGCTGTAGTTTGCTTGTGTTAATACCATCAAGGAAATAATCTCCCGAGGTTGGCATATCAAGACATCCTAATAAATTCATCAGAGTTGATTTACCCGAACCGGATGCCCCCATGATAGCTACAAACTCACCTTTATTTATTGTGATGTTCACTGATTTTAACGCATGCACATCAATTTCGCCAACATTATATGTTTTAGTTAGATTTACAGTTTTAATTAATGTGGTTTCCAATATTTTATCTCCTGCTAAAATCCTCTAACAAACCCGCCGCCGCGATTGCCTGGTTGAGTTTGGTTAAAAGGATTTGCCGACGTTGTTGTAGTCGAAGCTTGGTTTTCAATTATACCGGATATTACTTTCATTCCTTCTTTCAAATTTCTTGCTCTAACAATCTCTGTATTTTTTCCATCGGTTAAGCCGGCAAAGATCATGCTCATTTGCAATTTATTGTTTTCATCATAATACCATACTCTGCTTGCATTTCTTCTGCGGCCGCTGTTATTTCCGCCGCCCATTCCCATGAATTGATTTCCACCATTTCCACCTTGATTAAATTGGCCACCGCCAAATTGCTGCATTCTCTTCTTAACGCTATCAGGCAAATTTGCTATTTCTTTTTCTCTGTTCTTTGCATATTCAGCTGTCATTTCTTCAGTAGGCTGAAAACGTAGTGCAACATTAGGAACCAGAAGAACTTTTTCTCTGTAGTCAACATAAAAATCTACAGTTGCAGTCATTCCCGGTAACAAAAGTCTTTCTTTATTATCAGCTTGAACAACAACTACATAATTAACAACATTTGATACAACATTTGGATTTAATCTTATCTGAGTAACTTCACCGTCAAATTTTTTACCCTGTTGAGCTTGAACGGTAAATTGAACCTTTTGCCCGACTTTTATTTGGCCGATATCGCTTTCATCTACATTGGTTAAAATACGCATCAATGAAAGATCTTCTGCAATCGTGAATATTGTGGGGGCAGATAAACTTGCGGCTACTGTCTGTCCTTGTTCAACGCTGCGGTTGATTATAGTTCCCGATATTGGAGAATAGATATAAGCGTAATTCAAATTTAATTTTGCTCTCTCTAGTGCCGTCACTGCCGATTTTTGATTTGCAAGCAATACTTGAACGTTTGTTTGAGATGCAATAAAATCTACTTCGTTCAAAAATTTCTTCTCGAAGAGCTGCTTGTTTCTTTCGTGTACTGCAACGGCCTGGTCATATTGAGCTTTAGCTCTATCAAGACTTGATTGAGCATCACGTACTGAAGCCGCTAAAACTACCGTATCAAGAACCGCTAATAATTGTCCCTTTCTTACTTGACTGTTAAAATCAACCAGCAGTTTATCAATTTTTCCGGAGACCTGAGTTCCAACATCAACAGTTTTAATAGCCTGTATTGTACCTGAACTGCTGATAATAACATTTAAATCGCCTCTTGCAATTTGTACATAAGAAAATTTTGTTTCCTTTGCATCACCTCGAAAAAATAAAAAGTAAGCAACCAGCAACAAACCAATTATAGCAATGGAAATTATGATTACCTTTTTTTTCATGATTGTTCTCTAATAATGTATGAATTCGTTTTTCTTTAATTATTTCTGTTCTGTCTTCTTTCTTCCATTCTCTTTTTCTGTTCTTCTAAAAACTTTTTGTATTCTGCTTTTTGTTTTGTGTTTAAGATTTTCATGATTTCTTTTTCGGATTCTTCTCTCAATTTCATCATTTTATTTCTTGTCTCTTCATTACGGAAGTCTCCGCCGTTCATCATTTGGGAAAATTGATCCTGCTGTTTGGTAAAAACATTTTCAACTTTTTTGATTTGATCGTTGTTCAGTTTTAACGTTTCTCCCAATTGCTTTGCTCTTTCAGACGGACTCATTCTCATTTGCGCACTTGCCATTGTACCGGCAAATACAAATAATATTATGGTTAGAATTAACTTTGACATTTTACCTCCGATTATTTTTTAGTTACATAAAACTTTTTGAAAATCTTCGTCATCATTTAGACTTAGAGATCTTTATTACGGTTTAATAAAATCAAGGTTCTAAGCAGAGTACAATTTTTATATAAAACCCTACGAATGTTATATTTTGGACGATAATATCGCCATTATTCGTATTGATATAAAATTATTTGAGGTTTGTAATTCATTTTTAAGATTTTTTAACATTTGATTTCGTTTATAAAATTTGAATAATCATTCAAGTTCATATTTTCATATATTTGTTGCCGCAAAAAACTTTCCGTACTAAAAAAATTATTAAGAAAGAAGAAACTTAAGCTTCTTCAGTTTTGTAGAAAATCATTAGAAATATTAAAACAGTGAGGGTTCAAATTGGATATTACAGCACTTAATGAAAAAATAAGAAGGGAAAGCGAGTTCATTGATGTTCTTTTCAACGAGATAAGTAAAACTATCGTTGGACAAAAATCAATGCTTGAACGCCTTGTTGTTGGGCTGCTTTCCAACGGGCACGTTTTGCTTGAAGGTGTACCCGGTTTAGCCAAAACACTTGCAATCAAATCTCTTGCCGCATCAATGAAAGCAAAATTTCAGAGAATACAATTCACTCCGGATCTTCTTCCGGCAGATCTTGTCGGAACATTGATCTATAACCAGAAAGATGGAAACTTTGCTATTAAGAAGGGACCGATCTTTGCAAACTTTATTCTTGCCGATGAAATCAACCGCGCTCCTGCTAAAGTTCAGAGCGCGTTGCTTGAGGCGATGCAAGAAAGACAAGTTACAATTGGTGAATCAACTTTTAAATTAGATGATCCCTTTCTAGTTCTTGCAACTCAGAATCCGATTGAGCAAGAGGGAACTTATCCTTTACCGGAAGCTCAAGTTGATCGTTTTATGTTGAAGGTGAAGATAACTTATCCTTCACGAGAGGAAGAGCAGAAAATAATGAAGTTAAATACTAGTTCAGATAATCCAAATATCAATGCTGTAATTAATCCGGCAGATATTATTAAAGCCCGTAAACTTGTTCAAGAAATTTATGTTGATGAAAAAATTGAGAAATATATTTTAGATATTGTATTTGCAACACGCTCACCAAAAGATTTTGGTTTGAATGAATTAACCGATCTAATTAGTTATGGCGGATCGCCAAGAGCATCTATTAATCTTGCTTTAGGTGCTCGTGCTATGGCCTTTATAAGAAGAAGAGGATATGTAATTCCGGAAGATGTCCGCTCGATTTGCTCTGATGTATTGCGCCATCGTATTGCCGTTACATACGAGGCAGAAGCAGAGGACATAACTTCCGAAACAATTATTTCAAAAATATTAAACAAAATTGAAGTACCATGATAGCACTCAGCAGTCAGCTATCAGCATTCAGCTTTTCAAAAGTTTTTGCTGACAACTTACCGCTGAAAGCTGAGAACTTATGTTAACAAAAGAATTACTGAAACAAGTAAAACAAATTGAGATTCGTACACGCGGAATTGTGAACGAAGTTTTTTCCGGTGAATACCATTCCGTATTCAAAGGAAGAGGAATGGAATTTTCCGAGGTGCGCGAATATAATTTCGGTGATGATATACGAAGCATTGATTGGAATGTTACTGCACGGTTTGGACATCCATACATAAAGATATTTGAAGAAGAACGTGAATTAACAGTTATGCTGCTTGTTGATATGAGCGGATCGTTAATGTTCGGTTCCGTTGAAAAAACAAAACAACAAGTTGCCGCAGAACTAAGCGCTGTTCTTGCTTTTTCCGCTTTGAAGAATAATGATAAAGTCGGGTTAATTTTATTTACGGACCGAATTGAAAAATTTGTTCCTCCCAGAAAAGGAAAGAGCCACGCACTCAGAATAATAAGAGAAGTCCTTTCATTCGAACCGGAAGGAAATCAAACTAATCTCCGCCAAGCGCTTGAATATTTTAATCACACAATAAAAAAGAAAGCAATTGTTTTTTTGATTTCGGATTTCATAGATGGCGGTTACGAAAAAATTCTGCGCATTGTTGGTAAAAAGCATGATCTGATTGGTATTGTACTTCGCGATCAGCGGGAAAAATCTATGTTAGATGCGGGATTGATAAAATTCCGCGATGCAGAGACAGGAGAAATTCGTTTTATTGATACAGGTGATAAAATTATTCGGCAATCAATCATTGATGAAAATAAGTATTGGTCGGAATTCCGCAGACAACTTTTTGTCTCAAGCAGATTGGATTCGATTGATATTGAAACGTCCGGCTCGTATGTAAAACCTCTTGTTGATTTCTTTAAGCTGAGGGAAAAAAGATGGTAAGAAATTTAAAGTTTGTTTTTATCATTCTATTTTTCTTTCTCACTGTTCTGGAAGCACAAAATATTTCGGTTAGTGCAACCACAGATACAGCAACTTACAAAGTCGGCGATTACATTAAGTATCAAATCGAAATTAAACATGATAAAGTGATTTCTGTTAATATGCCGTCTGTTAAAGACAGTATAAAAGTTCTCGAGTACATCCAAACCTTGCCTTCTGAAAGGAATGAAGTTGACACCCAGGTTATTGAAAGATATAATTTTATTTTTTCGAAATATGATTCAGCCAAGATTACCATACCTTCTATTACTTTAGAATATATAACCGGCAGAACCATTACGAAAAAATTGATCAAAACTAATCCCGTAACAATTACAATCCGCACATTGCCGGTTAATGCACAAGAAGATATCCGCGATGTAAAGGACCCTTTGAAACTTCCACTAAATTGGTTGTTGATTTCTGTGATTGCTGTTTTGATGCTTTTGTTGGCTGTACTTCTGTACTTTTTATATAAGCGTTATAAAAAGAAGAAAGCACTTAAAGAAAATATTTTACCGGAAATAAAAATTCCACCATACGAAATTGCATTAGCACATTTACATGAACTTGAAGAGAAAAAACTTTGGCAGAATGGATTTATAAAACAATTCCACAGCGAAGTAACTGAAATTGTCCGTCAATATTTTGAAGAGAGATTTAATTTCCGTGCATTGGAAATGACCTCTGCAGAAATTCTTGCTGTATTAAGTTATATGGAAGAGGGGAAGAAAATTGTACAGACATCGGATAATTTTTTCAGCAATGCAGATCTTGTTAAGTTTGCAAAATTTGAACCTATGCCGAAAGTAAATGATGAGATGATGAATCAAGCATATGAAATTGTAAATCAAACTATTCCGGTACAACCGCAAAATGTAAACGAGGATAAAAATGTTTAGCGATATTACATTTGCTTATCCTATTGTTTTATGGTTTTTGCTTCTTATACCGGCAATTGCTTATTGGTATTGGAAAAAACAGAATAAAGTTACTCCGGATTTTAATTTTTCATCATTGCAAATATTTAGTCGTGCACCTAAAACATTAAAAGAAAAACTTGCAAATATTCCAGCATGGTTAAGAATTCTTTCTATTGCTTTTTTCATTATAGCAGCTGCACGTCCTCAAAGTTTTTCCAGCGGAGAAAATGTTTATACTGAAGGAATTGATATTGCAATGCTTCTTGATATTTCCGGCAGTATGCTTGCAGAGGATTTCAAACCTAACCGCGTGGAAGCAGCAAAAAAAGTTATTGATGATTTTATTGCCGGAAGAACCAATGATAAAATTGGTCTTGTAGTTTTTTCAGGAGAAAGTTTTACACAATGCCCGCTTACAATTGATTATAGTGTTCTAAGAAATTTGCTGAAAGAGATTCACACCGGAATGATTGAAGACGGGACGGCAATTGGAAATGCAATTGCAAACGGAGTAAATAGGTTGAAAGACAGCAAGTCAAAAAGTAAAGTGATGATTCTCTTAACCGACGGCGTGAACAACCGCGGAGAAATTGATCCGCTTACGGCAGCACAGATAGCTCAAAAATTTGGAATAAGAATTTATACCGTTGGAGTTGGAACAATTGGTGATGCACCATATCCATTCCAAACTCCATTTGGAATCAGGTATCAAATGGTTCCTGTTGAAATAGATGAAAATATTTTGAAGCAGATTTCCGGCATTACGGGAGGAAAATATTTCCGGGCAACGGATAATAGAAAATTAGTTCAGATCTATGAAGAGATAGACCGTTTAGAAAAAACACGTGCGGAAATTACATCTTACAGAAATGCAAAAGAATTATTCTATAGTTGGGCTTTTGTTGGTCTTTTTTTATTATTGGCTGATGTTGGATTATCAAGAACATATTTGAGAAGACTACCGTAAAACAATTGAAAATTGATAATGACGAATTGAGAATTATAAAAACTAAAAAGAAAAAAAACATTGATACGATTTGCAAATAGCGAATATCTTTATTTGTTCTGGCTTGTTCCAATTCTTGCCGTATTATTCTGGTTTACTTTTAAAAAACAAAATAATATTCTTGAAAAGTTTGCCGGAACAAAGCTGAAGGAAGTTCTTTTTCCGTTGCGAAGTAAATTAAAATCATGGTTAAAATTTGGACTTACTCTTTTTGCAATCTTATTAATTATTGTTGCTCTTGCTAATCCGCAAGTAGGTACAAAGATAGAAGAAGTAAAGCAGATCGGGATTGAAGTTTATATTCTATTAGATGTTTCAAGAAGCATGGGAGCGGAAGATATTAAACCAAGCAGACTGGAAAAAGCAAAGTTTGAGATCTCAAAGTTAATTCAAAAACTCCAGGGTGATAAAATCGGATTAATAGTTTTTGCCGGACAAGCTTACGTGCAATTTCCATTAACCTCAGATTATGCTGCGGCGAATTTATTTTTGAATGCGGTAGATTTTAATTCGGTTCCTCAGCCCGGTACAGCGATTGGTCCTGCACTTGATCTTGCCCTAAAATCATTCCGCTATGATGATGATACAAAAAAAACGATTGTTGTAATTACCGACGGCGAAGATCATGAAGGAAATATTGATGCAGCTCTTGATGAAGCAAATTCTAAGGATGTTAGTATCTATACAATAGGATTTGGTTCATCGGCAGGAGTTCCGATTCCGGTTTATGATGATTCGGGTGTTCAGCGTGGATATAAAAAAGATAATCAAGGAAATATTGTTCTTACAAAACTTGATGAAACGATTTTGAAAACAATCTCTGAAAAAACAAACGGGAAATATTATAGAGGTACAAATACGCAAGACGAATTAGAAGCAATTTATAACGACCTGGCAAAAATTCAGCAATCGGAATACGGCACAAAAAAAATTACAGAATACGAAGACAGATTTTATTATTTCTTGATTCCTGCAATTATGCTTTTGATTGGTGAATTTTTTATCTCATCAAATAAATCAAAATTGCTTGCTAAGTTCGAAAAGATTGTTGAGGTTAAACAATGATGAAAAAAACTATATATATAATTTTTATATTATCAACCGTAGCTTTTGCACAGAGTAAAAGAAGTTTGAACAATGACGGAGTTGATCTTTACTCAGGCAAAAAATATTCTGATGCAGAGGTGAAATTCAAAAAAGGTTTGGAAAAGGATCCTGAATTGTTTCAAGGACATTTTAATCTTGGTGATGCTTATTACAAACAAGGACGTTATGACGAAGCTCTGCAGTCTTATAAAAATTCATTGCAGTTTACAGATGATAAATTTAACGAAGCAAAAGTTTATCATAACATAGGTAACGCTTTGATGAAACAGCAGAAATATCAAGAGAGTGTCGGTGCTTATGCAAACTCGCTCAAAAAAAATCCGGATGATCTTGATACAAAGTATAATCTCTCTTATGCGTTGAATATGCTAAAACAAAATCAACAGCAACAAAAGAATAAAAACGATAAGAATCAGGATAAAAATAAGGATCAACAGCAAAAACAAGATCAACAGAATGATCAAGATAAAAAAGATCAGAATAAGGATAAGCAGCAGAATCAGCAGCAACAACAGCAGCCGAAGAATCAAATTTCTAAAGAAGATGCGCAAAGAATTTTAGAAGCACTGAAGAATAATGAATCCGATCTGCAAAAAAAATTACGCAAGGTAAAAGGAAAACCGGTTAATACAGAAAAAGATTGGTGATTAAGCAGTATAGAGTATATTGTAAAGAGAATAAAGATGTTAAATCAAAATTTGAAAAAATATTTTTTGACGGTTCTGCTTTTCATTTTCAGCATTTATGTTCAAACAATAAATGCTCAGCAGTTTAATGCAACTGTGGATAGATCAACCGTCGGTCAATATGATCGCTTTCAAATCTATTTTTCTTTTGAAGGCGGAGATGTAAACGGGATTAGTAATTTCCGTCCTCCGGCTTTAACAGGATTTAGAATTCTTAGCGGACCAAATCAATCCAGCAATATGCAGATTATCAACGGAAAAATTTCCGGCTCAATTACTTTTTCTTACATTGTTCAGCCAAGCAACATTGGAGAGTTTACAATTGAGTCTGCTTCAATAGATTATAACGGAAAGACATTTCACACTCAACCGTTAAAATTAAAAGTAGAAAAGGGAACACCGCAGCAGCAGAAAGAAAGTACAGGCGGGTATTCGCAGGAAGAATTGGCAAAAAATGTTTTTATTGTAGCTGAAGCGAATAAAACCCGTGCGCTTCTTGGCGAGCAAATTACTGTTACATATAAACTTTATACAAAATTAAATATATCGTCGCCGCAAATAACAAAACTTCCGTCCTACGAAGGATTTTGGGCTGAGGAAGTTGGTCCCTTACAAAATATTAATTTTGAAATCGGGATGTACAAAGGCGAACGTTACCGTGTTGCTAAAATAAAACAAGTCGCTCTTTTTCCTTCAAAGACCGGATCACTTTCTGTTACTCCATTTGAGTTGAACGTTCCGGTAATTGTAAAAAAGAAAAAAACGGGGAACGATGTCTTCGATGAATTTTTTAACGATTCATTTTTCGGCAGGTCAGAAACCGTAGAGATTAAGACACGATCAAATACAATCAAAGTGGAAGTTGATCCTCTGCCGCAAAATCCGCCCGCTTCTTTTACAGGTTCTGTCGGTGATTTAAGTTTTAAGGCTGAAGTTGATAAAAAAGATGTTGTTACTAATGAAAGCATCACTCTAAGATTAACTGTTGGCGGTAATGGAAATATTAAATTGATCAAAGTGCCTGACCCGGTATTGCCATCAGGTTTTGAAAAGTATGAACCTAAGAATGTGGAGAATATTAACCGCGGTTCGGTTATTTCCGGGCAAAAAATTATTGATTATTTGATTGTACCTAGAACTGCCGGTGAGAAAGAAATTCCGCCAATGGAATTTACTTACTTCAATCCTTCTTCAAGAAGATATGTTACTCTAAAATCGCAGCCATTTAAAATAAATGTACGGCAGGGAGTTGCAGGAAGCGAAACAGCATCACAAGGATTTTCTCAGAGCGATGTAAAATTATTGAATGAAGATATTCGTTTTATCAAGACATCTAATTTTAATCTTGAACCGAGACATGAAATTTCTCTAATAAAAACTTGGTTCTGGTTTTCATTGATCGTTCCGTTTTTCAGTTTAGTAGGTGCTGTAGTATTTAAGAGAAGACAGGATAAACTTTCCGGTAATATTCAATTAATGCGTTATCAAAAAGCCGAGAAAGCCGCGCGCAAAAGATTAAAACTTTCAAAAGAAGCTCTTGATAAAAATGACATTACTAATTTTTATGCTGAATTATCTCTGGCGCTGTTCGGATATCTTGAAGATAAACTTGGCATTCAAAAAGCAGAATTTACGCTTGAAGGTGCAGTAGAAAAACTTATTAGGAAAAATGTTGCAGGTGATTTAATTACACAATTAAAACGGATTGCCGGAAAATGTGAATACGCACGCTTTGCCCCTCAAGGAGAAATTTCCGCCGAAGCATCCGGTTTATACAACGAAGCTGTAAAAGCAATTGTTGAAGTAGATTCATCTTTGGAGAGAAAAAGATGATGAAAAAGATATTGATTTTATTTTTGGTTTCGGTAAATCTGTTCGCTCAATCTCCCTATGAATTAATGGGGAATGGAAATAAATTCTATCAAGAAGGACAATTTGAGCTGGCAGTTCAGACATACCAAAAAATTCTCGGTCAAGGTTTTGAAAGCGGAGCGGTTTATTACAACCTTGGCAATGCGTATTTCAAAAGCGGGAAATTGGGTTATGCAATTTACAGTTATGAAAAAGGATTGAAACTTGAACCTAATGATGAGGACCTTTCATACAATTTAAGAATTGCGCAGGCCCGCACGTTTGATAAAATTACTGAACTGCCTAAACTATTTATTATTGCATGGTGGGAAGGATTAGTTACTTCTTTTGGTGTATCAGCGTGGTCGTTAATTGTAATATTAATTTTCTGGATATTGTTGATAAGCTTTGCTGTTTATTATTTCTCACGTAATTCAAGATTACAGAGGATTTCTTTTTTAAGCAGTTCAATTTCACTTGCCGTATTAATAGTTGCTGTCGTTCTTTTGTCTGCGCGTGTAAATCGAGAAGCCACTACAAATTCAGGGATATTATTGCAGCAGACTTATTCGGTAAAAGTATCGCCGGACTTAAAGGGGAGCGATGCATTTGTAATTCACGAAGGAATTAAGTTTAGTATAGAAGATCATGTAAATGATTGGGTAAAGATCCGTTTAGTTGATGGGAAGATCGGTTGGATTCAAAATAGTGCAATGGGACAAATATAAATTTTGAATAATACTCAAGCTAAAAAATACTCCAATACAAAACTTATTATAGGAATTACCGAAGCAGTACTTTCATTCGTTCTACTTCTTCTATTTATCAATTTTAATTTCAGTTTACAGTTGGAAGTTTATATTAGAAATTTTATTTCAAATGATTATTTGACAATTCTATTTTTTGTTTTAGCACTAAGTTTAATATCCTTAATCCTTTTTGCACCGTTTAATTTTTATACCGGTTATTATCTTGAGCACAAATACAATCTTTCGAATCAAACTTTTTGGAAATGGATTATAGAAGGATTAAAAGAAAGTCTTGTAGGAGCTGTTATTGGCATTCCGCTTCTTTTTCTTTTCTACTTTACGATTAAAAGTTTTGGAATAAACTGGTGGCTTCCTTTCGGTGCTCTGATGTTCATTGTTTCGGTTTTACTTGCCCAAATTGTTCCGATTATAATTCTTCCGATCTTTTATAAAATTACTCCCATAGAAAATGAATCGTTGAAAGAAAGAATAGTGAACCTAAGTAAAGATGCGGGATTGAATGTCCAGAATGTTTACAAGTTCAACATGAGTAAGAATACAAAAAAAGCAAACGCTGCTTTTACCGGATTAGGTAAAACAAAAAGAATTCTTCTGGGAGATACATTATTAGATAATTACACTGAAGACGAAATTGAAACTGTAATTGCACACGAACTCGGACATTACAAAAGGAAACATATTGTAAAAAATATTTTTATAGGAACAGTATTCAGTTTTCTAACTTTTTTTCTGATTGCACACCTGCATAAAATTTCATTAAGCTGGTTTGGTTTTTCAGAGATTGCACAAATTGCTTCGCTTCCGCTTCTATTTTTGTGGGGTGCTATTGTTGGTCTTGTTCAAACACCAATTACAAATTATATTTCTAGAAAATTTGAATACGAAGCGGATAATTACGCAGTAATTTCAACAAATAAGAAAGAAGCATTTATACAAACGCTTGAAAAACTAACTGATCAAAATCTCGGCGACCGCGAGCCGCATCCTATTGTTGAGTGGTTTTTTTACAGCCACCCGTCAATTAAGAATCGGACAAACAATTTAAGCTCATTTATTTAACTGAGAAAATTCTTCTATTTAGTTTTAAAACCCTTCCCTTAAGGAAGGATAGTGATGAACGGAACATTCTTCACTTCCACATCAGTTAAATAATTTTTATAATTAGGTTAGAATATTAAAAAACTAAGCAGTATTGATGAGGAAAATCCCCGCAAAGGTATTTATAATCTTTTTGCTGACGATAGGTTTGTCAAATTGTACTTTTGATAAAAATCCTATGCCGACAACACCCAGTATTGTTTATAATCCTGTTCCTAATACACCTATACCTGATGATGGTTCTTTAGATCAATTTTTATTTGTTACATTAAAATGGAAATGTGACAATGCAACCGGGTATGAAGTTTACATTGGAGAAACGAATCCCCCATTAATAAAATATACAACCACTACCAATAAATATTATACAGTACCGCTGTTAAAATACAACGTACAATATTTTTGGAGAGTTGTTGCAAGATTAAATGACGGAACAAGCAGTTTAGGCCCGGTATGGAATTTTACAACTTTACTTTCTTCGTCAACATTAGGCAACGGTTATGCATTATTGTTAAACAAAATTGAAACAAGTGTTCCCCATGATGTGAAAGCAACATTTCAAGTTGTAGATTTAAATGGAACAGGAGTAAATACATTAAATCTTTCTAACTTTGAAGTGTTTGAAGATGTTCTCCCTTTATCACCAACGGAATCCGGACTTAGCATTGTTAATCATCCTACAATTTCAAATCAGCTGCGTACTGTTCTAATGTTGGATAATAGCAGCAGCGTTCAGAGTGACATTGATAAAATCAAAACTTCAGCCAAAACAATAGTAAACGGTATAAGACCTAATCAAGAGTTTGCGGTTTATGCATTCTCAGACAGAGTTTATAGATTACAAGATTTTACAAACAACGTTTCAACTCTTCTCAATGTAATTGATAATAATTTTACCCCTGGAGTGATGAGCACAGATTTCTATGGTGCGGTTGAAAACGGTACCGCACTTTGGAGAGATGAAGTATCACTCACCAAAGTACTTAAAGGAAACATGGTGATAATCTCAGATGGAAATGACACGCAGGGATCGTCATCTTTAGCAAGAGCAATGCGTGCTGTTTATAATAAACTTGTTTATACAATCGGGTTAGGAAATGAAATTCAACCGGATATTTTACATTCAATTGGAACCGGCGGAAGTTTTAGTATCGGTCAGGAAAATGAAATAATAAAACAATTCACCGATATAGGACAATCTCTAATTAAAACAGCAAATAGTTTTTATGACCTTTCTTATCGAAGTCCGAAGAGAGGCAATGGCACTCATACATTACAAATAAAAATTGTTGGCAATCAATTTACGGGTGAAGAGTCAAGCATTTTTACAACATTCAGCAGTTTAGATTTTTATTAATTTTATTCTGAAATTTTTAAGGAATATTTTTTATGTCTGTTACAAAAAAGGATGTTGAATATATAGCTGAATTAGCGAGGTTAAAGTTTAAAGAAGAAGAGCTGGAAAATTTTACTCATCAGCTTAATGAGATTTTAAGTTATGTTGACAAATTGAATGAACTGAATACGGATAATGTTGAACCGCTATCACATCCTATAGAAAATATAAATGTATTCCGTAATGATGGGCTGAAGCAATCTATTTCTACTGAAGATGCCTTAAAGAATGCATTTGATAAAACCGACGAATTTTTCAAAGTGCCGAAAGTTATCAACCAATAAAAGCAACTTAATGATAATAGGAATTATACCTGCTCGATTTGCATCATCACGATTAATGGGAAAGCCGCTTGCCAATATTGGTGACAAGCCGATGATTCAGCATACTTACAACAATGCCAGGAAATCTAAGTTACTGGATAAAGTTGTTATTGCAGTTGATGATGAAAAAGTATTTCAAGTTGTAAAAGGATTTGGTGCAGAAGTTTATATGACTCCTAAAAACTGCACAAGCGGATCAGACAGAATAGCAATAGTAACAGAAAAAATTCCGGAAGCTTCTATTATTGTCAATATTCAAGGTGATGAACCGTTTATAAAAGGTAAAATGATTGATGAGGCAATTGAACCTTTGCTTTTTGATAAAAAAGTAAATGTTGCAACCCTTGCAAGAAGGATTTCAAATGTTGAAGACATGAAATCATCTTCTGTCGTTAAAGTTGTTTTCGATTACAATAACATGGCTTTGTATTTCTCGCGGTCTCCAATTCCTTTTGTGCGTGAGGCGAAAACCAATCTTGCAAGAATACAAACAGCAGAAATTTATAAGCACATTGGTTTGTATGTTTACAGGCGCGAAGCATTATTAAAATTTACCCAGCTTAAGCCAACAGATCTGGAACAGATAGAAAAATTAGAGCAATTAAGATTTTTGGAACACGGCTTCAAGATGAAAATTGTTGTTACCGATTTCGACAGTCTTTCTGTTGATACACAAAAAGATCTTGAATTAGCCAGACGATTTTATGATAAGCATTCGAAAACATCGGGAAAAACAAAGTAAACTCAGAATTGATTGATTGTCTTTTCGAGAGATCAATGTTATTTTTAGGATGTGAATCATTTACAATTGGAATGAAGCGGGAGAATATTGATGGATAGTAAAATCAGGGTCTTAGTTGCCAAAGCCGGATTAGACGGACACGATAGAGGAGCTAAAGTTGTTGCAGCAGCTTTACGTGATGCCGGAATGGAAGTGATTTATACCGGACTGCGTCAGACTCCGGAAATGATTGTTGAAGCGGCTATTCAAGAAGATGTTGATGCTATTGGAATAAGTATTCTTTCCGGTGCTCATATGACTTTATTCCCAAAGATTTTGAATTTGATGAAAGAGAAACAAGCGAACGATATTCTTCTTTTCGGTGGTGGAATAATTCCCGAAGAAGATTTGAAAAAACTTAAAGAGTTGGGAGTTGGTGAATTATTTACACCCGGAACTTCAACCCAAGATATAATTAAATATTTAAGAGAGTGGGCATCTAAACACCCACGGAATTAATATGTAGGAAGTTGTAATGTCTACTGGCACTAAACAAAGAATAATTTTTTTGGATCTTATGCGCGCGTTTGCAGTTATTATGATGATCCAAGGACACACTATTGATACATTTCTTGGCGATCAATATAGAACATTCGATTCCGTTATCTATGATGTTTGGTTTACAATACGCGGTTTTACTGCTCCAATATTCATGTTTGTTTCGGGAGTTACGTTTACATATTTATTACGATCTCAATCGGTTCCTTTTTTTGAAAATCCACGCGTGAAAAAAGGTGTTCACCGTTTTATGATCTTACTTTTAATCGGGTACCTTTTGCGTTTTCCAACCCCGCGTATGTTTGATTTTAGCGAAGTAGACCATGGCCAGTGGTTAACATTCTTTACAGTTGATGCATTACATCTGATTGCATTCGGAATTTTGTTTATTCTTTGTTTTAGCTATATCGCAGAAAAATATAAAAGAAGTGACTATTTAATTTTTTCCATCGGTGCGGCATTCTTTTTCTTTGCATTTCTAATAGTTGAAAAAATTAATTGGGCGAATTTTTTACCGATTCCGTTTGCTGCCTATCTGTATCAAGGAACCGGCTCTTTCTTTCCCTTATTTCCGTGGACGGGATATGTAATTTGCGGAGCTATGCTGGGAAGTTATCTTGCAAGAAATCCTCTTTCTTTTTCTACGAAACAGTTTAGTTATAAATTATTTTTCTTTGGTGTTATTTCTTTGGTGGTATGTTATTCAATTCATGCAGTTGAAGATTCACTTTACGGTGAAAAAACTTTTTGGACCGATAATACTGCACTTATTTTTTACCGGTTGGGAATTATTTTAATTCTGAACAGTGTAATGTCGTTTATTTCATTAAGAATTAAGAAAATTCCGGATATAATTTCTAAAATTGGGAAAAATACATTGCTGGTTTATGCAGTGCATGTAGTAATATTATATGGAAGTGCATGGATCCCAGGATTTGGAATGTTCTTCCCTAAGACTTTGAACATACCGCTTTCAATTCTTGCGGCATTATTATTAATTATTTTCATGTTTTGGTTTGTATCTTTGTTTGAACGATTGAAGAATTATCGCAGAAGGAAAATTGTTGCGGTTGAGATTTAAGGGAGAATTGAGTGAAGCGAAAATCCGAGAACTTAAATCCAGTTATTAATGAAGATGAGAAAAAAATAGAACAAACACTTCGTCCAAAATCCTTCAATGAATTTACCGGCCAATCTAAAATTACGGATAATTTAAAAGTTTTTATCGGCGCTGCAAAAATACGCGGCGAAGGGCTTGATCATGTTCTACTTACCGGCCCGCCCGGATTAGGAAAAACCACGCTTGCGCATATTATAGCAAATGAACTTGGAGCCAAAATAAAAGTTTCATCAGGACCGGTTCTCGAAAAGCCCGGCGACCTTGCAGGCATTCTTACTAATCTTGAAGAAAAATCAGTTTTGTTCATAGATGAAATCCACAGATTAAGTCCTGTTGTTGAAGAATATCTTTACTCAGCAATGGAAGACTATAAACTTGATATAATGATTGACAGCGGGCCCAATGCAAGAACAGTTCAAATTAAACTTCCTCGTTACACTTTAATTGGTGCAACAACACGTGCCGGATTGTTAACAGCTCCGCTTAGAGATAGATTTGGAATTAAATCCCGCCTAGATTATTATGAAGGAGATTTGATCGGGAAAATAATTCACCGTTCTGCTGAAATTCTTAAAATCAAAATAGATAACGATGCTGCAGATGAATTAGCAAAACGTTCACGGGGAACACCTCGAATTGCAAACCGTCTTCTTCGCCGTACACGGGACTTTGCCGATGTTGGCAACAAAAAGGTAATTGATCTTTCTATTACTAAAAGAGCATTAAATGCTTTAGAGGTTGATGACTACGGTTTGGATGAAATGGATAAGGAAATAATTCTAACTATTATTGAAAAATTTAATGGCGGCCCCGTTGGTTTGAATACTGTCTCTGTTGCTGTAAATGAAGATCCCGGAACAATTGAAGAAGTATATGAACCGTATTTAATTCAGCAAGGATTTATTAAGCGTACACCCCGCGGAAGAGAAGCAACTGATCTCGCATATATAAGGTTTAATAGAAAGCGTGGAATACAAAAAGAGCAAGAAAATCTTTTTGAATAAATAAATCGGCTTTATTATGGTAAATGTTAACAAAATCAAAATTGGTGATAACTCACCATTAGTTTTAATTGCAGGTCCATGTGTAATCGAAAACGAAAAAATTACTTTAAGAACTG
This sequence comes from Melioribacter sp., assembly GCA_012026935.1. GTDB lineage: Bacteria > Bacteroidota > Ignavibacteria > Ignavibacteriales > Melioribacteraceae > Fen-1258. The sequence continues at coordinate 23,637 of VEPI01000109.1, forward strand.
CAGAAGAGATAAAAAAAATCACCAGCGATTTAAATGTTCCGTTCATTTTCAAATCGAGTTACAAAAAGGCAAATCGCACAAGCATCAAATCATTTTCTGGAATTGATTTTGATAGAGCATTAAAAATTTTAGAGAAGGTTAGAAAAGAATTTTCCGTTCCGATCCTTACAGATATTCACTCCGAACATGAAGTTGAATCTGTTGCTCATGTAGCTGATGTACTGCAAATACCGGCATTTCTTTGCAGACAGACAGATTTGTTAATTGCAGCCGCAAGAACAAAAAAAGTTATTAATGTAAAAAAAGGTCAGTTCTTAGCACCTCAGGACATGAAGCATGTTATTGAAAAGATTGAATCGGCGAGGAATAAAAAGATTCTTCTCACGGAACGCGGCTCAACTTTTGGTTATCATAATCTTGTAGTTGATATGCGCTCATTGGTAATTATGAAAGATCTTGGCTACCCTGTAATAATGGATGCAACTCATGCAGTACAACTACCAAGTAATTCCAATGTCTCTGGGGGTGAATCGAAATTTATTCCTTCGTTGGCAAAAGCTGCTGTTGCTGTTGGAGTTGATGGATTGTTTCTGGAAGTTCATCCAGATCCTTCTAATGCTCTTAGTGATTCCGCAAGCCAATTCCCATTGGAACAGTTACGAAAATTATTAACTCAGATTAAAAAGATTGATGAATTAGTGAAGAATGAAAAATGAAATATTAACTAAGATTAAAGAGATCAAAATCTTTCTTTTTGATCTTGAAGGTGTTCTTCTAAATGACAATATAACTCCCGATAAATTATTTAATTTACTCTCTGCAAAAGTTAAAGAGTTTGATAAATATGGATTGAAATTTGGGATTATAACTGCTAGAGAAGAAGATGATCTGATAAACAAACTAAAATTAATCGAAAATTGTAACGTGGTATCGTCGTCGTTGGATAAAGTTTCATCGGCAGATAATTTTTTAACAACAAATTCGATTGATTATAAAAATGTATTTTACATAGGCGATGATCTTTTAGATATCCCCTTGTTGAAAAAATGCAGATTAACTTCTGCACCGACAAATGGAAGAAGAGAGGTAAAGCGAATTGTAAACTTTGTAGTAAAATCAAAAAATCCTGAAGATATGTTAAATGAAATTCTAAGTTTAATTAAGAAGTCAAACGAAACAGTTTAAATAATAGAGGAAGCTGTGACAAGCGAACAAATAATTGCAAAAGGGAAGGCTGTAATCCGAATAGAAGGAGATGCAATTCTCAGCTTGATTGATAATATTGATAAAAATTTTGCGCAGGCTGTAGAACTGATTTTTAATTCTCACGGAAGAGTTGTTTTCACCGGAATGGGAAAATCCGGAATAATTGCGCGCTAGATTGTTGCTACATTAAACTCAACTGGGACAGCTGCAATTTTTATGCATCCAACAGATGCTCTTCACGGCGATCTTGGTATGGTTCGAAAGAATGACATTGTAATTTTAATTTCAAAAAGCGGACATACAGAAGAATTACTCCAACTTATTCCGATGTTTAAGCGTATTAATGTTACGATAATAGGTATACTTGGTGAAACTGATTCAAAACTTGCCAGAGAATGTGATATAGTTTTAAATGCCGGAGTTAAAGAAGAAGCATGTCCTCTTGATCTTGCACCGACTACATCTACAACTGTGGCTTTAGTATTGGGAGATGCACTTGCGATTGCTCTTTTGGAAAAGCGTGAATTTACGGTAGAAGATTTTGCAATGCTTCATCCTGGCGGAAGTTTAGGAAAACGGCTTTCTCTTAAGATCGAAGAAATAATGATATCAGGAAAAGATATTCCTGTTGTGAGTGAGAAAGAATCCATAAAAGATGCGATCCTGATGATAACTTCTAAACGGCTTGGCGCAACATGTGTTGTTAACGGCGAAGGTATTTTAACGGGAATAATTACAGACGGTGATTTAAGACGGCTACTTGAAAAAACTTTAGAAATAAAAAATTTGACGGCAAAAGATATTATGACTAAAAACCCCAAAACAATCAATAAAGATTTTCTTGCATCATTTGCTCTTCAACAAATGGAAAATTTTAACATCACTTCAATTATTGTTGTTGATAAATTGAACAAACCGGAAGGGATTGTCCATCTTCACGACCTGGTTAAATTAGGTTTGCAATCAAGATGAAAAAAATTTTTACTGCTGTATTTATCTTCATTCTGGTAATTTCATGTTCGGAAGATAAAATTCAACCAAGCATTGATAAAACAAGTGTTCAAGGTGAAATCCCTTCTAATGAGAGTTGGAAATCTAAAGTGATGTTTACCGATGAAGGCAAAATAAAAGCAGTTTTATTTACCGATCATTTAAAGATGTTTGAAATGCAGAAAATAACTTTGCTGGACGGAGTTCAAATTAATTTTTACAATAAAGATCAAAAAAATACTTCATGGCTTACCTCTCTTAGAGGTAAAGTAGATGATGTTACAAAAAATATGTTCGCTTTTGACAGCGTTGTTGCTAAGAATGACAGCGGCACTGTTCTAAAAACCAGTGAACTGATGTGGCGGCAAAAAGATCAGAGAATTCTCACAGATAAGTTTGTTACAATTACATCACCAAAGGAAGTTATACAAGGTTTTGGGTTCGAATCCGACCAGCATTTGAATAACTATGTAATCTATAATGTAACTTATTCTTCCTCTCTTTCAAGCAAGAAAAAATAATGAAACGGGTTCTACTAATTCTCATATCGTTAATTTTTATTGAAGCTAATCTCTTTGCTCAAACCGAGGACAATAGAATTCAGGTGGTTGGAGACAGTCTTTTAGGAAAAACAATTAATGGCGAAAGCATTCGAGAGGTACATGGCAATGTTGTAATGACACAAGGTGCTGTCAGGATCACTTGTGATAAAGCAATTCAATATCTTGTTCGTAATGAGGCGGAACTTATCGGTAGAGTTGTAGTTGTTCAGGACAGTATAATAATAAAAACTTCACGCGGTTATTATTATGGTGATACTAAAATTGCGTTTTCTAATGCCGGAATATTTTTAACCGACGGGCATGTTAATCTCAATTCTAAAAATGGTTATTATTATTTCGATGAGAAACGGTCTTATTTTTATGAAGATGTAAAACTTCATGATTCGCTTTCCAATTTATCAACTAACAAGCTTACTTATTTTGATGATGATGATAAAGCCGTTGCTGTCGGTAATGTACAGGTTAACGATACTTCATCTACAATTTTTGCCGATAGTCTTATTCACTTTCGAAACACAAAAACTACTTTCGCGTTTAATAATATTAGAATTTATGATCCGACTAACCGGTTAGCTATTTTTGGTAATAAACTTGAAGATTACGGAGAGAAAAATTATTCGAAGATAACTGAAAAACCGTTCTTAGTCCGCATTGATACCCTTTCAAACGGAGATCTTGACACCTTAATTATTTCCGCGAAGATGTTGGAATCTTTTGACGACAGCTTAAAAAAAATGATCGCAACTGACTCAGTAAAAATCGTGCGTAAAAATTTTGCTTCGGTCAACGGAGAAACTATATTCTATCAGAAGAATGATCAGATACAAACTTTCAAACGTGAATTTGATATTAATCCGCCGGTAATCTGGAACGAGGAAGCTCAACTTGTTGGCGATTCTATAAAAATATTTTTAAAGGAAAATCGTTTAGAACGGATGGATATCAACGCTAATGCATCTATAATTACTTCGAATAAAGATTCAATTTACCGTTTCGATCAGCTCTCCGGGAAAAGAATTAAAATGTTTTTTGATGATAAAGGTCTAAGCCGGACAGAAGTTTATGGAAATGTATTAAGTATTTATTATATGTATGAGGATGGCGAACCAAACGGTCTGCTCAAATCAAGTTCCGAGCAGGCTAAAATATATTTTAAGGATAAAAAAGTAGCGGATGTTAAATTATATGGAAAACCGGTAAGCGAGTATCATCCGGAAAATTTAATTATTGGTAAAGAAAAAGATTTCACAATTCCGACTTTTAGAATATATTCGGATAGACCTACAAAAGAAAATCTTCTCTTTAAGAGAAAAGATATTCTTAATTATTTAATGAAGGATGTACAATATTATGCAGGAAAACTTAGTACTAAGAAGTGAAAATCTTAAGAAGGTTTACAAAAAAAGAGCAGTTGTAAATCATGTCTCTGTTGGAGTTGAGCAAGGAGAAGTTGTTGGATTGCTTGGACCTAACGGTGCCGGAAAGACAACAACCTTTTATATGATTGTCGGGATGATAAAACCGAATGAAGGAAAAGTGTTTCTTGATAACAAAGAAATAACCGATGAACCGATGTACAAACGTGCGAAGATGGGAATAGGTTATCTACCGCAAGAAGCTTCTATTTTTAGAAAATTAAGCGTTGAAGATAATATTATGGCTGTTCTTCAAATGATGCAGCTTACTCAGGAAGAAAGAAAAGAAAGACAGGAAAAACTTTTAGAAGAATTAGGAATTATTGGTGTCAGGAAAAATTTAGGATTTCAACTGAGCGGCGGTGAAAGAAGAAGATGTGAAATAGCACGCGCTCTTGCAACAAATCCGAAATTTATTCTTCTTGATGAACCTTTTGCGGGTGTTGATCCGATTGCTGTTGAAGATATTATGAATATTGTTGCCAATCTAAAACATAAGGGGATTGGTATTCTTATCACCGATCATAATGTTCATGAGACTTTAAGCATTGTAGACCGTGCGTATATATTAATTAACGGAGAAATATTTAAGGAAGGAACCGCAACGGATCTTGCGGAAGATACAGATGTAAGAAAATTGTATCTGGGAGAGAA
>VEPI01000109.1:28786-33813 GCA_012026935.1 Melioribacter sp.
ATATTATTTATTAAACTCCTTAATAATTTTTTGAATTTCATCCTCGCTAATCCCGCTACCGAGTATAGCACTATGCTTCTCGCTAACTGATTTTCTGCTGACATTTCCTAAAGGATTAGTTGAAGGATTGCCTGCTCGAGCGCGTAATCTTTCTTCAATCTGTTTTGTAAAATTTCCTTCTTGATAGGAACTTTTAACATTTATGTCTGAAGGAAGATCAAAAGAAGTTACACAGCTGCCCGTATTAACAGGCCGAGTTTCAAAAGCCAGAGTTTTAACATTCATTAAATGTTTAGCTGTTACGTTCTCTGATATAATAGAACCGCCCCAAGTTCCCGGACCCAATGTCATTGATGGCATTAATCCGGTTGTATAACCTACAGCCCCTACTGATGCAGGTGTGTTTACTACAATTCTAAAAGCCGGTTTCTCTAAAGCAAATTTCATTATAATTTCTTTATTGTTGGAATGAATCGCCATTGTATGACCGATTCCTCCGAACTCTAACAATTCTATACTACGATGGCAACCTTCCAGCCAGCCATCTACAGTATAAAATGCAAGCATAGGAGAAAGTTTTTCAATTGATAACGGTTCGTCTCTTCCTACTTTATCACATTCCGCAATAAGAACGGTTGTACTATCTGGAACACTAAATCCGGCATAGTTAGCAATCCAAGGAGCCGGTTTACCAACAATGTCTGCATTCAATTTTGCGCCGCGCGCAACTTTATTTTCTAATTTTTTCTTTTCCTCTGCATTTACAAAATAGCAACCGATTCTTTTTGCCTCATCAATAACTTTTTCTCTAAGAGATCTATCAACTATCATTGCTTGCTCGGATGAACATAATGTGCCGTTATCAAAAGTAGTTCCATAAACAATATCGGCAACAGCTTTTTGATAATTAGCAGTTCGTTCAATGAAAGCAGGAACGTTTCCGCTGCCGACACCATAAGCTGGAGTGCCGGCACTATAAGCAGCACGTACCATCGGCATTCCTCCTGTTGCAAGAATAACAGCAATGTTTTTATCCTTCATTAATGCATCTGTACCTTCAAGAGTAGGTGTACTTAAACATTGGACTAAACCTTTTGGTGCACCTGCTTTTTCAGCGGCTTCTGAAACAACTCGTAAAGCTTCACTTGTACATCTTAATGCTTTTGGATGAGGAGAGACAACAATTCCATTTCTGCACTTGAGAGAAATTATTGCTTTGAACATTGCAGTTGAAGTAGGATTAGTTGAAGGAACTAATGCCGCAACAACTCCCATCGGCTCCGCTATCTTTAAAATTTTTCCGTTCTTTTGAACGTCAATAACTCCAACAGTCTTTAAATCTTTAATTGATTCCCAAACGTCTTTTGTTCCGAATTGATTCTTTATTGTTTTGTCCGAGACTTTTCCGAAACCGGTCTCTTCGTGAGCTAACTGAGCAAGGTGTTCAGATTCTTTAAAACCGGCATCTGCCATTGCTTTTACAATTTTATCTACTTGTTCTTGATTAAAATGTTTGAATTCGAGTTGTGCTTCTTTTGCTTTAGCGGCTAATGTACGCGCTTCCTGAATGGATTGAAGATCTTTATCGAAGTTCATTTTACGCCCGTTCTTTTTACAAACTAAATATAAAGAGAGGGGGGACAAACTTCAATTACGCAATTTTTGACGATCAATCTACTTAAAAAATTCCTTTAAATTCTGATATCCGCTTTTACTAACAGGTAATTTTTTCCCGTCATTGAGCAAAACCTGGTACGATTCTTTTTCCAGCAACTCAATTTGTTTTATCAGAGATAGTTTTACAATATAAGAACGGTGAATACGCGGAAAATTTTTGGGATCAAGATTCTCTTCAAAGTATTTCATTGTTTTTTGTTTAAGAAAATTTCCTTTCTCTGTATAAAGCATTGTGTAATCATCCTGTGCTTCAATGTAATGAACCGCTTCGATGGGTATAATCTGTATTTTTTGTCCGCTCTTTATAATTACTCTGTCTAAGAACTCATTTCGTTTTTCAACTGATTTAACAAGACCGTTTAATTCTTGTTGTATCGGCGGAATATTTGTTATCAGTTTAATTGCTTTGTTCAAAGCTTCGGCAAATCGAACTTCGGAAAAAGGTTTGAGAAGGTAATCAGTAGCGTTCACTTCAAAAGCCTTAAGTGCATATTGATCGAAGGCAGTAGTGAAAATAATTACAGGAGGCTCTTCCAAAATTTCCAGCATTTCAAAACCGGTTAGCTTGGGCATTTGAATATCAAGAAAAATTAAATCCGGTTTTAATTCATTTATTTGTTTTATTCCTTCAAAACCATCCGAACATTCGGCCACCAGTTCAACATTATCAAATTTTTTTAAGTAGCTGCTGATTATTTCTCTGGCAAGTTTTTCGTCATCAATAATAATTACTTTAATTTTTTTATTTGTTGACATAAGCTCAAACCGGTATGTATAAATTAACTCTAAATAAATTATTTAATTTTTCCACTTTAACAAGATTGTCCTGGTTGTAAATTAATTTTAATCTGTTCTTAATATTTTTTATTCCGATTCCTTCACCTTTTCTGGGAACGGATTCGGGATCAAAATTATTATCAACAGTTATTTTAAAATAATTGCTTTCCATTCCGCATGAAAGTTTAATAATTACTTTCTCAAGACTTTCATATACGCCGTGTTTAATTGCATTTTCGAAAAGAGGCTGAAGTATCATGCTCGGTACCTCAAGCTCTTTACATTCTTGTTTTACTTCTTCAACAAATTCAAATTTATCTGCAAAACGAACCTTCTCAATATCAAGATACAGTTTTGCGTTATTTATTTCTTCGCCTAATTTATTTTTTTGTTTTTCATTTTTGGAAAGCGTACTTCTTAGAAACGCTGAAAGTTTAATTGTCATTTCCTGAGCTTGTGTTGGGTTTGATAATGTAAGCGAGCTTATCGAATTCAAACTATTGAAAATGAAATGAGGATTGATTTGGTACTTCAACGTTTTTAATTCTGCTTCTTTTACAAGAGCATTTAGTTCAACTTCTTTTAAAAGTTTCTCCTGGAAATTATTGTAATAGATAATCACATAATCAACAGCAATTATTACCGTGTAATAAAGTATTCCAATTAAAAATCTCCATACCAAAGATTTAAGCAGAAATTCTGAATAAACATTTTTTCCGGAAACAATGTTATTCATAATATAATAACCGGTTAGAATCCATAAACCGGATGTAATAACGGCTGCAGCAATATGATTTAGAAAAATCTTAACTGCATTATAATTTTCGAGCGAGTTGAAACTAACTGTGTACCAAAGACTAATCCCAAATAATTGATAGATAAGATTAAAAACAGCGCTATCAAGCAATGAGGTAAGGATCGGAATATTTAAAAAGAAGTTTAAAACACTTACTTGAACTAAAAAAATGAAAAACCAAACAACAAAATATGTAGCTAAGACTTTCTTATTGTTAATAAACGGATTTATCATTCTAAGCTCATCAATTAATTAATAAAGAAGTTCGCCGCCGCCGAAAATAGCAACACCTTTTATTACTAAAATACCATCCGAACTTTGAGAGGAATCAAAAGGAGCAAAGCGTTTATCATCAAATCCGCCAAAGATAGATGTAACATTTAGTAATACTTTCCAGCCTTGAGGAACACGCAGATTACATCCTCCAAATATTGTTGTTATCTCTAAAGTATTTTCTCCGGGTGCCATTTTAACTTTTGTCAGATCTATTTTTGCACCGCCGAAAATTGTTGTAACTCTTCCGCCTTTAAAATTTTCTGAATGAATAATTTTATTGCATGAAGTAAATGCACAAGTTTCATCTATAATATCTTGAGTGTTTACATTCCATTGAGATTGTGCTGATTCAACATTGAATTGAATGTTGTGTAAGCGCGACGGCTCTCTTTTTTTAAGTACCATCCAAAGGCCTATAGCCAAAAGAAGAATTGGCCAAAGATCTCCAAAATCAAAATCGAAAAAGAATGGAACATAATGCCGCATAGTTCCAAACAAACCGATTATTAAAAAAATGTATCCCGCTAAACTATTTTTGTGATTGATTAGAATTATTATACCGATTACAAGAAAAATCGAATGCCATGAAAAAACAGCATGGCGAATATCAAACCAGAAGAAATTAAAATTATCCAGAAAGAATAAACTCCCCAAAATAACTAATGCCACACCAAGCCATGTTCTTCTATTAGAAGGTTGCATTGTAAACTCCTTAAAAAATTGTTTTTATTTCACCGCCGCCAAAAAGAACTACTCCCTTTAACAACAGTGTTCTTCCTTCTTGAATTTTTTTGTTGGGGTCTTTCATTCTTTTATCGCTAAATCCTCCGAAGATCGGGAGTACATCAATTATTACATTCCAATCCGGCGGGACAGTTAATGTAGTTCCGCCGAACACAGCGGTTATTTCAATATTGTTTTCACCTTCTCCAAGTTTGGAATTAACTAAATTAATTTCGGAACCGCCAAAGATTGAAACTATGCTTCCGCCTTTAAAATTATCTGAGTTAATAATTTTTGATCCGCCGCCAAAGATGCTGACACTTTCAACATAATCAGAACTGCTTTTTGTTTGTTCAGTTTCAGCAGATTCATTTTTTTGTTTATTGTGTCTAGTTCTTCCGTAAATTATATAAAGACCGATCAAAACTAATAGCAACGGCCAGAGTTCAGGGACAAGATTAAATAAACCGATTGCAATAAAAACAAAACCTGCCGCCTTATTTCTGGAAAGAAAGAGAAAAAGTACTCCAATCAGAATGAAAAAATATTCCCACGTAAAATATTCGTAAGGGAAATCCAATATTTCATAATTACGCATGACAAACAAAGCGCCTAGGATAATCATCAGGATTCCGATTATTACCCGTCCGTGAAGTTTTGGCGTTTCCATTTTATCCTCCAATATTTTTTTATTTCTACTTATTCTGACGGCAAAAATAAATGGTTGTTACAAATTGTTAGATAGGAAATCGGCGAATGGCGGAAAATTATCGGTGAA
>VEPI01000109.1:34432-50856 GCA_012026935.1 Melioribacter sp.
GGTTTTTTCGAAATCAATTTCACCTAATAGACCAGCGTTAGACTGTAACTGAAACCATTCTAAACGATTGTTCCAAAACTTTTCCGAATAACTGGAGAAGAGAACAATTCCATTTTTTTTAGTTACTCGTAAACATTCGAGTACTAATTCTTTTTGATTAACATGAAAGGCAGAAATTCCGTTTTGGATGCAGATTACAACATCAAAAATATTATTTGGAAAAGAGAGTTGAACAGCATTCATTTGTGCAAAAAAACAATTTGGTATATCACCTAATATTTCTTTACCCATCAGTAAACTTGAAAGAGAAGTATCAATACCTATAACCGACTTAGATTTTTTTGCGAGAGCGGGAAATATTCTTCCGTAACCACAGCCGAGTTCTAAAACTAAATCTTGAGGATAAATTTTTTGAAGAACATGATTTACTTCCGCATCAAAATACTGCCGTACTCTTTGCGGTGCGATTTCGTAAACCAGTTTTAGTTTTTCGGCGGAAAGTTTTTCTGAATAATAGTCCTTCATAAAGAGAGTAGTAAAAAATCTATTCGATTAAATTTGTTTCGTTACTCGGCAGTTCTTCAACTTTATTCAATTGCTTCTCAATTTTTCTTGTAGCTTTTGATGCGTCATCAATCGTGTTGCTGGCTTCTTGTAGTTTCTTTTGTGTCTTGTCTAGCAAATCGCCGAATTTTCCAAATTCATTTTTCACGCTGCTTAAAATCTTCCAAACTTCGCTTGATCTTTTTTCTATTGCCAAAGTTCTGAACCCCATCTGCAAACTATTTAATAAAGCGGCTAAGGTTGTAGGTCCCGAAACAACAACTCTATATTCTCTCTGTAATGTTTCTGCCAAACCGGGCCTGCGTAAAACTTCAGCATATAATCCTTCAACCGGTAAAAACATTATCGCAAAATCTGTTGTGTGTGGCGGATCAAGATATTTTTCGGCAATTTTTTTTGCTTCACCTTTGATGCGGTTCTCAATTGCTTTATTCGCTTCATTGATTGCAACGATATTTGCCAAATCCTGTGCATCAATTAACCGCTGATAATCTTCGATTGGGAATTTAGCATCAATCGGCAGCCAAACTAATTCGCTCTTAGACAGATCACGTCCGGGAAGTTTAATTGCAATTTCAACCTTGTCATTACTTCCTTTTTTTGTTGAAACATTTTTTTCATATTGTTCTTGAGTTAATATTTGGTCAATAAGATTTTCAAGTTGAATCTCACCCCAACCGCCGCGGGTTTTTACATTTGTCAATACATTTTTTAGATCACCAACACCACGCGCTAATTCTTGCATATCCCCGAGACCTTTGTAAACTTGTTCAAGCCTGTCGCTAACAAGTTTAAATGATTCGCCGAGACGTTTCTCTAACGTTGCGTGAAGTTTTTCATCAACAGTCTGCCGCATTTCCTCTAATTTCTTTTCGTTTTTATCTTGAATTTCTTTTAACTGGGTTCCAACTTTCTCTTGAAGTTTATCAAACTTAATTTCATTTGTTTGTATTAGCTGTGTTAATTGTGTGTTAAGCTGTTCACCAAATAATTTAATGGCATTGCTTAACTCTAATCGGTCAGACTTAGCATTATCGGATGATTCTTTTCTGTTACGTGAAATCTCATCGCGGAAGGAACGATCTAGTTTTTCAAATTCGTTAATCAAAGCGGAATTACCGCCTGCTGACAATTTCTTATTAACAAAAAAGAATAAGAAAATTAATGTTGTTAGGATTATTAGCAAGAGAATTATCAAAAATTCATTCATATTACACCATCAAGTTAGAAGTGCTAGAATTGTGTTTCTTATTTATCAAATATTTTGTTATTCAGCAAATCAATTATTTCATAATTTTAGGAAGTCTTTCTGGGATATATCAAAATGAATAAATGGAAAAAAATATTAATTGGTGGAGCAGCAACATTTTTAGTACTAATAATTGTTTTTTCAATTGTATCATACCTTTTACTTAGAAAATCGTTACCGGAATATAACGGGGAAATAAAAACTGAAGGATTGGTTAATGAAGTTGAAATCCTAAGAGATAATTTTGCAGTTCCGTTAATAAAAGCGGATAACGATGAAGACGCTGCATTCGCTTTAGGATTTGTTCATGCACAGGAAAGATTGTTTCAAATGGATGTTGCACGTAGAGCAGGTGAAGGACGGCTAAGTGAAGTTTTTGGTGCTAAGACAATTCCGTTAGATCAAATGTTTAGAACTGTTGGCATCTACAAAAGTGTAAAAGCAAACTATGAAAAACTAAATCCGCTTTCTAAAAAAATCTTAATTGCTTATTCTAAAGGAGTAAACGCATTTATAAAAACCGCCAAAGGAAATTATCCGGTCGAGTTTGATTTGCTGGGTTATGATCCTTATCCATGGAAGCCGGAACATAGTTTGGTAATTGCAAAACTAATGGGTTGGGAATTGAATATAAGCTGGTGGTCTGATATAACATTCTCTCAACTAGTCCAAAAGTTTGGCTCGGAAAAAGCAAAAGAGTTATTACCCGACTTTCCGGAAAACTCACCGACAATTATTCCGTCCGGTTTAAGCGGAGTGGCTTCAATTTCTTCAGACTTTATAAAAGTTGATCAGCAGTTTAGGAATTTTACAGGATTTGTAGGGACACATATTGGTTCTAACAATTGGATAGTTAACGGAAAAATGTCAGCTTCGGGTAAACCTATAATAGCTAACGATCCTCATCTTGCTTACACAGCACCGGGGCGTTGGTACTTCGCAATGATTAGAAGTAAAGATTGGAATGCTGAAGGATTTACTATTCCCGGTTTGCCTGCAATTGTAATCGGGAAAAATCAAAATATTTCCTGGGCACTAACAAATGTTATGGCGGATGATGCAGATTTTTATGTTGAGAAAATTGATTCAGCGGGAGAAAATTATTTTTTCAATAAATCTTGGCATCAACTATCAATTGAAAAAGATACAATTCATGTTAAAGATACATCGAACGTTGTTTACGAAATTAAACGTACTCATCGCGGGCCAATAATTACAGACATTCATCCGTTTAAACAGATGTATCCGAACACCGGAATTAATACTGCACAACTTAGTATGAGATGGACCGGATTGGAGCCAAGCGATGAAATGTTTGCCGCAATTTCAATTAACAAAGCTAAGAATTGGGATGATTTTAAAAATGCTGTTAGATATTTCACTGTGCCGGGTCAAAATTTTGTTTATGGAGATGATAAAGGGAATATCGGTTATATCTGTGCTGCAAGATTACCAATTAGAAATACAAACAGTCCAACTTTAATTAACGATGGTACAACAGATGTAAACGATTGGAAAGGATTTGTTCCATATGAAGAAATGCCGAAACTATTTAATCCGCCGCAGAATTATATTGCATCGGCAAATAATAAAACTCTAATGAACTTTAAGTATCACATTTCTAATGTTTGGGAACCTTCATCACGTATAGAAAGAATTACTGAGCTGCTTAATTCCAAACCGGTTCATTCTAAAGAAGATTATAAAAAATATCAGCTTGATTTTACTTCGCCGTATGCAAAGAAACTAACTCGCTTTATAACTTCAGCATTTGACAGTGTTAAGGTTACTGAAAAAAATCTCAAACTTACTTTAGAACTTTTTCATAATTGGAATTATGAAATGAATCCTGGTAGTCAAGTTCCCACAATCTACTCACGGTTTTTTCAATATTTGATAAAAAATATTTTTGAAGACGAAATGGGAGTTGATCTGCTTAAAGAATATATTTTTGTTGCCAATGTTCCTTATAGAATTATTCCTAAGCTACTGGAAGAAAATAGCTCTTCATTCTTTGATAATATCCAAACACCGCAAAAAGAAACTCGTGATGATATAATTAGAAAAAGTTTAGTTGATGCACTTACCGATCTTGAAAAGAATTACGGGAACGATGTTGCAAATTGGCAATGGGGTGAAATTCATAAAGTTACTTTCAAACATATGTTTCATGATAAATCGGGATTACTAGACAAGATAATAAACATCGGTCCGTTTAACATAGGCGGGGACGGGACAACGATTTTTAACACAGAATATTCGTTTCCGGAATTATTTGAAACAAGCCGTGATCTAACAAAACCGCATCGTTCCGAACAATATGAAAATATTCTCGGCCCATCAATGCGTTACATTTTCGATTTTGCTGATCCCAATCATTTGGAATTTATTCTTCCAACAGGTGAATCCGGACATTTTATGAGCGACCATTACAAAGACATGAGTGATATGTGGTTAAAAGGTAAGTATATAAAAGTACCATTGAGAGAAGATGAGTTTAAGAAAGGAACAATTAATATATTGAAGTTAAATCCGTAATTGAATAATTGTAATACTAAGTAAGTTTAGAAAATATTAAATTGCGCCGAGACAAAACGGAAACCTATGAAAGTAATTGAACATCTTAATAAAGCAAAAAATACTCTACTCAGTTTTGAAATTATTCCGCCCAAACGAGGCGGTAACATAAAACAACTTCTTAATGTCTTGGAAGATATTACAAAGTATAATCCGCGCTTTATTGATATAACAAGCCATGCCGCGGAAGTAATTTATGAAGAAACTGTTTCCGGTAATATGCAGATGAAAATAAAACGCAAACGTCCCGGAACGTTAGGAATTTGTGCACTCATCCAAAATAAATATAATATAGATGCCGTACCCCATGTTTTATGCACCGGATTTACACGTGAGGAAACTGAAGATTTTTTAATTGAACTTCACTATTTAGGGATTGATAATGTTCTTGCAATCCGCGGTGATGACAGTGAGTATAAAAAACCTGTTAAGTTTGGAAGAAGTATAAACGAATACGCAGTTGATCTAATCAGCCAGATAAATTCAATCAATAAAGGAAAATATTTGGAAGAAGGTTTGTTGGATGCGCAACCGATGGATTTTTGTATCGGTACAAGCGGGTACCCTGAAAAACATTTTGAATCACCCAATTTGAAAACCGACATTCGTTACACAAAAGCAAAAATTGATGCCGGTGCTTCATATATTGTAACACAGATGTTTTACAGCAATAAAAATTATTTTGAGTATGTTGATCTATGCCGTAAAGAAAATATTACGGTACCAATTCTTCCCGGTTTGAAAATTATAACAAGTAAATCCCATGTTAAAACTCTTCCAAAGAATTTTTATATAGATATTCCTCAAGAGTTAGCGGAAGAAATTGAAAAAGCAAAACCGGAACATACTCTTGAAATAGGAGTTAACTGGACTGTAAAGCAAGTTGAGGAATTATTAAATAAGAACGTACCTGCAATTCATTTTTATATAATGCAGGATTCTAAGCCGATTAAAATGCTTATGCAAAAATTAAAAATTTGAGTTAATAGAATGATAAAATCATCAACAAGATTAACATTTTCTTCTGCAATTCCGCGTAAACTTAAATGGGGGGTGGCCGGTTGCGGTAATTTTGCTGAAAATTCTTTTTTACCTTCACTGCTTTTGGCTCAAAGAAGCAAACTTGTTTCAATTTATAGTCACGATTTGAAAAGAGCCAAGAGCCTTGCTATGAAATTTGGTGCCAGGAACTCATTTGATGATTTTGATGCTTTTTTAGCTAGTGATATAGATGTAGTTTATATCTCAAGTGTAAACGCAGATCATCATTGGCAAGTATTAAAAACTGCTAAGGCAGGTAAGAATATTTTATGCGAAAGACCGATTGCCTTAAACTCAGCTCAAACTGAAGAAATGATAAAAGCATGTAAAGAACAAAATGTAATTTTAATGATAAATCATCTTCACAGATTTCATCCGCTTGTTCAAAAAGCAAAAGAATTAATTAATAATCAAATGCTTGGGAAAATTGTTTCCATTTCTGCAACATACAATATTGATGTTAGCCCAGGAGATAATTTTAGGTTTAAGAAAGAACTAAGCGGCGGAGGTGTACTTCGCGATCTTGGCGGGCAGATGATAGATCTGCTACAATTTTTTGGCGGTAATATTGTTGATGTTAAAGCTTATATGGATAATGTTGTTTACAAGAGTGATGTAGAGGATTTTGCATCGGCAATTGTGAAATTTGAAAAAAACGGGTACGGATATTTCAATATTTCTTATAACACAAAGAAAGCATACAATAGGATAGAAATTTTGGGTTACAACGGTTCGCTTTCTATTGAAAATTTTTTAGGTAAAAAAAATCTTGCAACTAAGTTAATTATAGATCTTCAGGGTGAAGGAAAGAAAATGTTTCGTAAGAGAACAAATAAGTTATTGTTTATGATCCGTTCTGTACAAAAAACATTTTTGAAAAATGAACCGCCATTGATTACTGGTGAGGACGGTCTAAAAAATATGTTACTAATTGAAAAAATAGAGAAGCAATGCCTATACGAAAAGAATTAATTCTAGCATGTCATAAAACTTATGCTAACAGTTTTGTTGCAGCATACGATGGTAATCTGTCGGCAAGAATTGATGACAAGAAATTATTGATCACGCCTTCGGGCAGGTGTAAGGGTGAGTTAGAAGAAAAGGATCTTCTTGAAATTGATTACGAAGGGAATGTATTAAGCGGAGATGGTTTAGTGTCAGCCGAAGTGAAGATGCATCTTCTCGCATATAAGCACAGAGAAGAAGTTAATGCAGTAGTACATAGTCACCCCATTCATGCTTCAGCATTTTGTGTAGTTAATAAAGATTTAAGTCAACCTATTTTCCCGGAATCTATTCTTTCGCTTGGAAAAATTCCATTATGTAAATATTCAACAATCTCGACTGAGGAAGTTGAAGAATCAATTTTACCTTATGTTGGTTATGTCTGGGTTCTGCTGTTGCAAAATCATGGTGTTTTGGCATTTGGTAAATCAATTAAGGATGCTTATTTCAAAGTAGAAAAACTTGAACATTTTGCTAAAATTATGACTGTAGCTGAAATACTTGGCGGTGCCAACAAACTATCGGCAGAGCAGCTTAAAAAACTTTATATGATCTCCGAAGAAATTTACGGAGTTAAAGTTGATGACAAAATGAAATTCCTTTAAGCCATTATTAACGTTCGAAAATTCAGAGAAAAAAAATGTCAAACGGAAAAATTAATGTTGCGCTTCTTGTTGGAGGAACTTCACCCGAACGGGAAGTTTCAAAAAACACCGGCAAATCAATATTAAAAGCATTGAATGATCTCGGTTACAAAGTAAAAGTTATTGATCCTGCCTTCGGATTAAATCAACCCAAAGATGTAGAAAAATTTTTTGATGAGAAAGATTACACAGAAAGATCCAATAGAAATTTTGTTGAAGCGGTAAACTCAACAATGTTTGATGATATTGATCTTGCGTTTCTCGCACTTCACGGTAAATGGGGAGAAGACGGAAGAATACAATCTCTATTAGAACTTCGAGATATAAAATATACCGGCTCTAAGGTGCTTGCCAGCGCTCTTGCTATGGATAAATGCATGACTAAAATTATGTTTAAGCATTTTGATGTGAACACACCGAGATGGTTTGTAGTTAATAAAAATGAAAATGATATGGATTTGATTCGTTCTAAAATCAAAAAATTTTTTGGTTATCCTTGCGTTATAAAACCCAATGATGAAGGATCTACAATCGGATTAACAATCTGCCGAGGTGATATTGAGGTTCATCAAGCATTAAGAAAAGCGCACGAGTTTTCAGACAAAGTTTTAGTTGAAGAATATATTGCCGGACATGAATTGACTATTGCTATTATTGATCAACAAGCGTTACCAGTTTTAGAGATCAAACCCAAAAGCGGTTTTTATGATTATGAAAATAAATATACAAGCGGTAGAACAGATTATATTGTACCGGCAGAAATCCCCCCAAAAATTTCCGAGCATCTTCAACATCAAGCTCTTCTTGCATTTAACTCTGTTGGATGTGAAAGCTATGCCAGAATTGATTTTAGAATGACAAATGATTATAAAACTTATTGCCTGGAAGTAAATACTTTACCCGGAATGACAAGTACATCACTGGTTCCCAAAATGGCGAAAGCAGCTGGTATTACATTCGAACAATTGATTGATAGAATTATCAAGAATTCGCTTCAATGATATCGTTAAATAATAAACTGCTTAAAAAACTCATTATCATTTTGATCTTGCTTAGTTCTCTGGCTTTTTTATTTTTTAATGAAAACGGTATTCTCAAGTATTTAAAAACTAAAAGTGAATTAAAGTATCTTGATCAAGAACTGCGAAAAACCTCTGAAAAAGTAAAAGCACTTGAAAAAGAAATTGATTCCCTAAAAACAAGCAAAGTAAAAATTGAAAGAGTGTCCCGCGAAAAATTTCATATGATGAAAAAGAATGAAAAAGTTTTTAAGATTGAAGAGAAATAAAATTGAAAAACAAAATAAATATTCCTCAAACGCCACTTGCAGAAAGATGCCGCCCTAAAACTTTAGATGATTTCCAAGGTCAAGAAAAATTAGTTGGGCCAGGAAAACCACTTCGTACAATGATCGAATCAGATAGTTTGAGCTCAATTATTTTATGGGGTCCGCCGGGAACGGGTAAAACAACTCTTGCCAAAATAATTTCCGAATCAACACAATCCGAGTTTCATCAAATTAATGCTGTCTCATCCGGCGTTCGTGAGATTAGGCAAATAATTGAACTGGCAAAAGAAAACTTAGAGCATTTCAAAAAAACAATTTTATTCATTGATGAAATTCATCGTTTCAACAAAGCTCAACAGGATGCATTACTTTCTTCTGTGGAGAATGGTGAAATTATATTAATAGGCGCAACTACTGAGAATCCGTCATTTGAAGTTATACCTGCGTTAAGATCGCGGGTACGAATATTTGTTTTAGAAGAGTTATCAAAAAATAATCTTCAGAATATTTTAAATCAGGCATTAACTAAAGATGAGTTTATTAATAAACTTAATATACACTCAGTTGATAGCGATTTTCTATTTTATGTTTCAGGCGGAGACGCACGTATATTGTTAAATATTCTAGAAGCGTCATGCATTCAGGAATATGAGAAAGAAGAAATAATAATTAGTAAAGAAGTTATTGAGAATATAATTCAAAGAAAAAATATTTTGTATGATAAAGCAGGCGAAGAACATTACAATATTATCTCTGCATTCATAAAGAGTTTGCGCGGTTCGGATCCTGATGCCGCCGTTTATTGGATGGCAAGAATGCTTGAAGGCGGAGAAGATCCACTTTTCATAGCAAGGCGTATGGTGGTTCTTGCATCGGAAGATATTGGTAATGCTTCCCCTAATGCTCTTCTTATTGCTGAAGCAACATTCAGTGCTGTAGATAAAATTGGAATGCCTGAAGGAAGAATAATTCTTTCGCAATGTGCAACGTATCTTGCCTCATCACCCAAAAGTAATTCATCGTATTTTGCAATTGATAACGCACTTACGGACGTAAAAAATTTACAGCAATATCAGGTGCCAATACATTTACGAAATGCACCGACAAAATTGATGAAAGAATTAGGTTATGGTAAGGAATATAAATATCCGCACTCATTCGAGAATAATTTTCTACAGGAAAATTATTTACCTGAAGAATTGAAGAACAAACAATATTATTTACCGTCAGAAAACGGAAATGAAAAAACGATTAAAGAAAGATTAATGAATTTGTGGAAAGGGAAAAAGAAATATTAGCAACGAATAAACATTTTTCCGGGCAATTGTTTTACCAACCCTTTGAATTCTAACGTTAGTAAATTTACTAAGCAGTCTGATGTAGCCATCGAGGTTAATATGGCAATTTCGTCAATTTGCTTTGATTCAGTTGTTAAAACATTAAAAACTTTTTCTTCAAATAAAGTTAGTTCAACACTTGGTTTTGGTATGTTTATTCCAACTTCAGGCTTCAATTTTAAATTAAGTTCAAGTAATATATCTTCGACACATGTAACTAGTTTTGCTTCCCCTCTTTGAATTAAAGCATTTGGCCCCTCACTTTGCTGAATATTAAGATTTCCTGGTACAGCGAATATTTCTCTATTCTGATCAAGAGCATATGCGGCTGTCTGCATAGCACCACCGTTAATTTTTGTCTCAATTAAAAGGGTACCTAAAGATATTCCTGAAATGATTCTATTTCTTCTTGGAAAATTTTGTGCATCAGGCTTTGTTCCTAATTCAAATTCTGAGATTATCACTCCGTTTTCTTTTATTTGTGAAAAAAGTTTTTTGTTCTCGGGCGGATAGATTATATCGAGACCAGACCCGATTACTGCAATTGTTCTCCCATTTGATTTCAGAGCTGATTCATGAGCTATAGAGTCAACACCTCGTGCTAGTCCGCTTACAACAGTCATTTTCTTTTCGCTTAGCTCCGATGAAAATTTTTCGGTTTGGATCTTACCATAGGGAGAGGGTTGCCTTGTACCAACAATTGCAAGAGAATATCTATCTTGTTCAATAAAATTACCGAGCGTAAATATAATTAACGGAGGGAAATAAATTTTTTTAAGGAGCTCGGGATAATCTTCATCCCAGAAAGTAATTAATTGTCCACCCAGTGAATTTAATTTTTCAAGATCAGAAATTAAGTTAGATTTAATTTCGTTATAACTATTTGTGGATTGTTTAATTTTTGTCGCTAGAGTTTTACTAATACCATCAACTTGCAATAAATTATTAAAATCCGTGTGTAGAATTCTTTCAAAAGAATGTAATTTAGAAAGAAGAGAAAAAATTTTTTGCGGACCAATCCCTTCAATACTAAGTAATAAACGAAGATAAACTAAATTATCAAAGTTGGTTTGAGACAAATTATAGTCTAAAATTATTTTTCGTTGATTTCAATATCGTCTACAATGGCAATTACCATTGTATTAACAGGAGCTTTTGCATGTCCAAGTATTTGCTCAATAGCATCACCTTCTTGAACAACAATTACAGAATCCCCAATTCCAGCGTCGATCTGATCTAGAGCAATAAATTCTTTTTGACCAATATAATTTCCATTATAATCAATGGGATGGACTACTAATAACTTATGCCCAATTAAAAATTTATTTTTGGGAGTAGATACAATATTGCCTTTAATTTTTGCTAGAAACATTTGACTTATTCTTAATAAAAACAGAGGATTTCAATAGAATAGCTAATGGAATAATAATAATATAAGCTATTAAAAGAGTTATAGGAGAAATGGTGAGGGAGAAAAAGCTATCCCAATTTCCCTGAGCCATAAATATATACCCTAAAGTCAAAACCACTAAACCAATTGCAATAAGTATATAGTTGTTCTTATTCCAATAGTCCTTAAATGGTGATGATATTGATTTCCTAACCTCTTTAACATTTCTTTTATCTTTTGCCACAAACACCTCTAAGAATAAAATAATGAATACTTATAAAAGCGACAATAAATTTAATTATATATAATATATAAATTAAAAAGGATTATTGTTAAAATAATTTTATTAATGCTATTGTATATGAGTCCATATACAAATTTTCCCCAAATATTTGTAATTGATACATCTGAATTTCTTTTAGCATTATCAATGAGTAATGGAATAACTATGAAATTATTATATTTTTTAAATCTAAATATCAATTCAATGGTGTTGAACCATCAGGGGTGAATATTTATAAGTTTTTTAATTTTTCTTTTTAAAACCTCTTGACAAAAAAAAAAATAAAGTATATGTTTGAAATCCGCAATAAATAAAGTTCTTTGACAGAGTGAGTGACTAAAGAAATTCTTTAGATAGTTCAGCTTTGTTGATTCAAAAAAATTACAAACTCTACAACGGAGAGTTTGATCCTGGCTCAGGACGAACGCTGGCGGCGTGCCTAACACATGCAAGTCTACGAGAAAAAGGTAGCAATATCTTGAGTAAAGTGGCGCAAGGGTGAGTAATATGTAAGTAATCTACCCATGGATTTGGAATAACGTAGAGAAATCGACGCTAATACCGAATAATGCAGCGGCACCACATGGTGATGTTGTTAAAGTTGCAGCAATGTAACGTCTATGGATGAACTTTCATCTGATTAGCTCGTTGGTAGGGTAACTGCCTACCAAGGCAACGATCAGTAGCTGGTCTGAGAGGATGATCAGCCACACTGGAACTGAGACACGGTCCAGACTCCTACGGGAGGCAGCAGTGAGGAATATTGGGCAATGGACGAAAGTCTGACCCAGCAACGCCGCGTGGAGGATGAAAGCCGTAAGGTTGTAAACTCCTTTTGAAGGGGACGAACAACTAAGTTTCGTAAGGGACTTAGACTGACTGTACCCTTAGAAGAAGCCCCGGCTAACTACGTGCCAGCAGCCGCGGTAATACGTAGGGGGCAAGCGTTGTCCGGATTTACTGGGTGTAAAGGGCGCGTAGGCGGAATTATAAGTCAGTGGTGAAATCCTGCAGCTTAACTGCAGAACTGCCTCTGATACTGTAATTCTTGAGTTCGGAAGAGAGAAGCGGAATTCCAGGTGTAGTAGTGAAATACGTAGATATCTGGAAGAACACCAGTGGCGAAGGCGGCTTCTTGGTCCGTAACTGACGCTGAGGCGCGAAAGCGTGGGGAGCAAACAGGATTAGATACCCTGGTAGTCCACGCTGTAAACGATGAATACTAGGTGTTGGATGCAATAGTATCCAGTGCCGCAGCTAACGCATTAAGTATTCCACCTGGGGAGTACGATCGCAAGGTTGAAACTCAAAGGAATTGACGGGGGCCCGCACAAGCAGTGGAGCATGTGGTTTAATTCGATGCAACGCGAAGAACCTTACCTAGGCTTGAAAGGCAAGCGACCGGGTGTGAAAGCACCCCTCCAGCAATGGCGCTTGTACAGGTGCTGCATGGCTGTCGTCAGCTCGTGCCGTGAGGTGTTGGGTTAAGTCTCGCAACGAGCGCAACCCCTACCATTAGTTGCCATCAGGTTATGCTGGGCACTCTAATGGGACTGCCTACGCAAGTAGTGAGGAAGGTGGGGATGACGTCAAGTCAGCATGGCCCTTACGTCTAGGGCTACACACGTGCTACAATGGGCGCTACAACGGGTTGCCAAACCGCAAGGTGGAGCCAATCCCTAAAAGGCGTCCTCAGTTCGGATTGGAGTCTGCAACTCGACTCCATGAAGCTGGAATTGCTAGTAATCGCGGATCAGCACGCCGCGGTGAATACGTTCCCGGGCCTTGTACACACCGCCCGTCAAGCCATGGAAGCCGGGGGTACCCAAAGTCAGTGACCTAACCGCAAGGGAGGAGCTGCCTAAGGTAAAACCGGTGACTGGGGCTAAGTCGTAACAAGGTAGCCGTACCGGAAGGTGCGGCTGGATCACCTCCTTTCTAAAGAGAACTCAACATGAACTATTATGAATTATTTAGTTACTCGCTCTTTTATTTTCCTGAGCAGCTCTGGCTGCTGTGATATAATCACGGGCCTGTAGCTCAGTTGGTTAGAGCGCACGCCTGATAAGCGTGAGGTCAGTAGTTCAACTCTACTCAGGCCCACTTTAGGGTGCGTATTAACTAAACACCCAGAAGAAATTCTGGGGCTATAGCTCAATTGGGAGAGCGCCGCCCTTGCAAGGCGGAGGTTAACGGTTCGATCCCGTTTAGCTCCACATTACATTTGTTCTTTGAAAGATTGAAAGAGTATGAGATTATCGAAAGATAATTTTTACTGAGTCTAGTAAATAAAAATATAACATCTATCTTGTGATATAAATTTTTTTGGCTAAGTTATTAAGGGCATATGGTGGATGCCTTGGCACAAAGAGGCGATGAAGGACGCGGCTACCAGCGATATACCACGGTGAGGTGGAAGCAACCTAATACCCGTGGGTTTCCGAATGGGGCAACCCTTCCCGAGTAATGTCGGGAAATTCTTATCTGAATCCATAGGATAAGCAAAGTCAACTCAGAGAACTGAAACATCTAAGTACCTGAAGGAAGATAAAACAATAGTGATTTCCTAAGTAGTGGCGAGCGAAAGGGAAATAGCCTAAACCGTCTAACATGTTAAAGGGTGTGACCGTTGTGTTAGCGGTGTAGCGGGGTGTTTTCTTACTGAATTACAAATAAGTAGAGAAGTAAAAAATTATATTATTAACCGAATGTTCTGGAAAGTTCAACTATAAAGGGTGATAGTCCCGTAGGTGAAAATAATATAACTTCTTTGAAGACATTCCCAAGTAACACGGAATAAGTGGAAGTTTGTGTGAATCCGGGAGAACCATCTCCTAAGGCTAAATACTTCTTTGTGACCGATAGCGCATAAGTACCGTGAGGGAAAGGTGAAAAGTACTCCTAACAGGAGAGTGAAATAGTACCTGAAACCATATGCTTACAAGCAGTTGGAGTTCCGATTTATCGGAATGACAGCGTGCCTTCTGGATAATGAGCCTACGAGTTAGTCGTTTGTTGCAAGGTTAATCTGCTTAGCGGAGAAGCCGTAGCGAAAGCGAGTCTGAATAGGGCGATTAAGTAACAGGCGCTAGACGCGAAACCGAGTGATCTACCCTCGTCCAGGATGAAGTGAGGGTAAAACCTCATGGAGGTCCGAACTAGTGTGGGTTGAAAACTACTTGGATGAGGTGAGGGTAGGAGCGAAAGACCAATCAAACTCGGAGATAGCTCGTATTCCTCGAAATAGCTTTAGGGCTAGCGTCGAGTAAAAATGTAAGGGAGGTAGAGCACTGATTGGGCTAGGGCTGTCACAACGGTACCAAACCCAGACAAACTCCGAATTCCCTATACATGTTTCTCGGCAGTCAGGCAGTGGGGGATAAGCTTCATTGCCAAAAGGGAAACAACCCAGACCATCAACTAAGGCCCCAAAATAGTAGTTAACAGATAAAGGATGTTAAGTTGCTCAGACAACTAGGATGTTGGCTTAGAAGCAGCCATTCATTTAAAGAGTGCGTAATAGCTCACTAGTCAAGCGACTTAGCGTCGACAATACCCGGGACTTAAACTACTTGCCGAAGTTATGGACTCCGTAAGGAGTGGTAGAGGAACATTCTATTCAGCACTGAAGGTGTGGCGTGAGCCATGCTGGAGCGGATAGAAACGCAAATGTAGGCATTAGTAACGATAACGAAGATGAAAAATCTTCGCGCCGAAAATCTAAGGTTTCCTGAGCAATGTTAGTCATCTCAGGGTTAGTCGGACCCTAAGCCGAGGCTGAAAGGCGTAGGCGATGGAAAACAGATCAAAATTTCTGTACCTGGTATAAATCGTTCGACCGTAAGGAGGGACACAGGAGTGAAAGGTTAGCCACCTGTTGGATTAGGTGGTCTAAGTAAGTAGGTGGAGAGTGTAGGCAAATCCGCACTTTCGTTAACACCGAGATACGAACGGGAGTCCTTTGGACACAAACTAACCATAAACAGACTGTCGAGAAAATCTTCGTACGGAAGATTTGTATCAGACCGTACCGCAAACCGACACAGGTAGATGGGATGAATATTCTAAGGCGCTCGAGTGAGCCGTGGTTAAGGAACTCGGCAAATTAACCCCGTAAGTTAGCAAGAAGGGGTGCCTCAAGTATGTGAGACTCCCGCGAGTTTAGCAGAAAGAGGCCGCAGATAAATGGCCCAAGCGACTGTTTAACAAAAACACATGTCTCTGCGAAGTCAATTCAGACGATGTATAGGGACTGACACCTGCCCGGTGCTGGAAGGTTAAGGGAAGAGGTTAGCAGCAATGCGAAGCTTTGAACCGAAGCCCCAGTAAACGGCGGCCGTAACTATAACGGTCCTAAGGTAGCGAAATTCCTTGTCGGGTAAGTTCCGACCTGCACGAATGGTGTAACGATTTGGGCACTGTCTCAACCACGGGCTCGGTGAAATTGTGGTACCGGTGAAGACGCCGGTTACCCGCATATGGACGGAAAGACCCCGTGCACCTTTACTGCACCCTAGCATTGGGTTCGAGTAAGGCATGTGTAGAATAGGTGGGAGACTTTGAAACCGGGGCGCTAGCTTCGGTGGAGTCAACGGTGAAATACCACCCTTGTTTTATTTGGATTCTAACCTCAACCCTTGAATCAGGGTTAGGAACATTGTTAGGCGGGTAGTTTGACTGGGGCGGTCGCCTCCCAAATTGTAACGGAGGCTCTCAATGGTTCCCTCAGCATGGTTGGTAATCATGCGTTGAGTGCAAAGGCATAAGGGAGCTTGACTGCGAGACATACAGGTCGAGCAGATGCGAAAGCAGGACTTAGTGATCCGGCGGTAGTGAGTGGAAATGCCGTCGCTCAAAGGATAAAAGGTACGCCGGGGATAACAGGCTGATCTTGCCCAAGAGTTCATATCGACGGCAAGGTTTGGCACCTCGATGTCGGCTCATCGCATCCTGGGGCTGAAGAAGGTCCCAAGGGTTTGGCTGTTCGCCAATTAAAGCGGTACGTGAGCTGGGTTCAGAACGTCGTGAGACAGTTCGGTCCCTATC
>VEPI01000126.1 GCA_012026935.1 Melioribacter sp.
GAATTTACTTTTAATTCTATCCCAACGACTGCACAAGTAGGAAAGTCCTGCAGAAACTTATTTCCTAAAAGGTTTGCAAGGTTTAACAATCCCGGATTATGTCCGAAAAATATGACAGTATTATTTTCATCCTTTATTTCTCGGATAACCGTGATTAATCCGCTCGTGGCGGCTTCATAGATTCTTTCATCTCTTACAATTTTATCTTTATTGTAGCGAAATTCATCGGCAAATATTTCTGCTGTGGATAAAGCCCGCACTGCCGGACTTGAGATGATCAAATCCGGGATAACATTTTTTTCTTTAATCAATTTAGCCATCAATGGAGAATCTTTTAATCCGCGTGTGTTCAACTTTCTTTGAAAGTCCGATTGACTTGAATCTTCCCAGCTTGATTTAGCGTGACGGATAAGATAAAGTGTTTTTGTAATTGGCATTTATTGGAGTTTGAGAAATGTTAATCGGTATTATTTGTTATTTGTTGTAACTGTTCATTAAGAATGCGAAGGTTTTCCTTTTTTTGATCATTGAAATTTCTTTTTGCATAATCTGTATGAAAATTTTGATTGATTACAAAATCAATTGTCTTTATTAACCAATCACGTTCACTAAGTTTATGCCCAAGATAGTTTTCAAATTCAACTCTGTATTTATCATTGCGATCGAAGAAAGTTTCTTTACCTAAATGAAAAACATCGGCATCGCATAATGTCTTTTCAAATTTGTTTTTTGGTTTTTGGGGAATCTTAGTTGCTAGAATTGCTCCAACAATTATTTTAATCTTGTTCGAAGGATAATGTAATTTAGTTAAAAATTTTTTTGCATACTTAACACTTACCTTTTCATGTCCGTCAGTTTTTTCAATATAGCCTACATCAAGGAACCATGCAGCGATTAGAACCATTTCAAGTTCGTATTCAGAAAGTTTTTCTCCAATACCAATTTCAATTGCCGACTTAACAACTTCTTCTGTATGGTTTACATTGTGATAAAAATTTTCGATGGGTGTTCTCGTTGTTAGAAGGGACGAAACATAATCCCCGACACTATTCAAATAGGATTTCTGCATTAATCCGCTTTTGATGAATAAATTCTTATAAGTAATTTAAGAAAAATAAATAGTAGAGACGTATTAAATTATATAGTGATTTCACTTTCTGTGATATGAATTAATTTATTTATCCTGTTTATAAAATTAGAAATTGGTGCTTTTCTTATCTTTGTTTATAATGCTACGGTTGTTTTTATAAAGATTTGGATTAGGAATAAAAATGAGTTCACATAACAATTCACAATACGCAGAAAAAGATGATTCGTATTACGGTCTGATCCGTGAAGAGATTTTGAATTTAATTCCCAGCTCTACGAAACGTCTTTTGGATATCGGATGCGGAATGGGAACGATTTCTTCTATTGCAAAAAAGAAATTTAATATTAAAGAAGTAATAGGTATAGAAAAATTTGAAAATGCTGCAAGTGTTGCGTCAACAAAATTGGATAAAGTTATTTGTGGTGATATAGAATCAATTCAGCTGGAATACAGTAACAATTATTTCGATTGTATTCTTTGTGCGGATGTTTTCGAGCATTTAATTAATCCGGAAAATGTTGTTAGAAAATTACACCATCTGTTAAGTGATAATGGAGTAATGATAACAAGTCTTCCGAATATCCGTCACATTGTACCGCTGCTTAAAATAATATTTGATC
Organism: Melioribacter sp.; assembly: GCA_012026935.1. Taxonomy (GTDB): domain Bacteria; phylum Bacteroidota; class Ignavibacteria; order Ignavibacteriales; family Melioribacteraceae; genus Fen-1258. Next base: position 1,711 of record VEPI01000126.1, read on the forward strand.
GGTTGGAATATGAGGAATCCGGCATCTTAGATAAAACACATCTTCATTTTTATACTCTTCATACAATGAAAAAAATGTTTTTAGAAACCGGATTTGAAATTCAAAGAATTGAAAATAACAGAAGTCGCAGCTTAAAATTTAAAATTGCAAATATTATTACCCTTGGCTTATTCAAACCGTTCTCAATTTACCAATACATTTTTGTTCTAAAAAAAATGTGATAAACCCTTAATGATTGCACTCAACTTCTTGTTGATGTGAAGCATTAGGATAAGTAAACTTCGGACTGACGTAAGGAATTCCTAAATTCAAGCCGCGTAAAATAAAAAGCAAAGCAAGTATAACAGTCAAAGCCGGAATTAGTTTATTTATTCGTTGGCGAATATTTAGGTTAATAATTTTTCCAATTACCGATGCTGCTAACATAATTGGGAAAGTGCCAAGTCCGAAAAGAGCCATGTATGCTGCGCCGTGAAGCCAATCAGCTGTTGATGCTGCACCGGCAATACCGACATAGACAAACCCGCAAGGGAGTAATCCGTTGAATAAACCAATTATTAGAAGTGAGGAAATTGATTTTTTTGAAATCAAAATTGCAAAACGCGATATGAGAAATGTTTTTATTCTATTGTATAAAGTTGTATCAAATATTTTTGCTTTCCATTTTCTTGGAAGAATAATGTATAGTAAAATTATTGATCCAAGTAGAATGGAAAGATTTTGCTGCAAGCCAAAGAGTATCAACCTGCTTCCAAATAAACCGAATAACGCACCCATCAATGTGTAAGTTAATATTCGGCCAAAATTATAAAGTGTCCGCCCAATTATAATTTGAAATTGTGTTTCACCTAAAACGGGAAGGGCAACGGCTATCGGCCCGCACATTCCAACACAATGTGCACTGCCAAGTAATCCAACAATAAAACCAGTCCAAATTTCCATTAGTTAACCATTACAATTTTTTCATCCAAATATGAATTGCCTTTACCATTCCAATCTATTTTTAATCTCCAGAAACCTTTTAGAAAATTATTAGTCGGGATTGATTGAGTTGAAGACGAATCTGTTTCAACATTTATTATAAAATCTTTCGAGTCATCCGACGGCCTGTAACAATAAATCTTTCCGTTAAGCTCGGTTGATTTGAATATTTTGGGAAAGTTAAGAATAATTGAGCTTTGTTCAACTCTAATATCGAGTTGTTCGGGGAGCTCTTTTGTTCTCTCCATCTTATCAATTTCATCTTGATACTTGATCCCTTTTGTGTAATAATCTTTAGATTCCAGACTAACATCTTGATTCATGAAAATCATAACCATTATTAATGTTCCAATCAGGAACAAAATGTAAACAACTGCAATTCCAGAACCCCAGTTTAATTTCAATTTCATCAGTTAACCTTTCCCAAGAATGAAGTTTGAATAACGTCTAAAACTTTTCCGTTGGATTTAACCGCAATCTTTAACGGTGTTTTCAAAAATTTGATTTCCGATTTGGGCAGTATTACAAAAAATTTTGCTTCGGTTACACCCTGCGGTTCAACAATTAAATCTTTTCCGATCAGTTTTATCTCTGCGGATGGAATATTTTCAATCGCAAGTTTTGCCGGCAGAATATTGAATGATTTGTTAACAATCTTAACATCATAAATATTACTGATCTTTCCATCCTGCTGTTCCTGAAATAACATACCGGGTGTTCTAAGAATACTCAATTCAACTTCCGAACGGTTGATCAATAAAAATAAAATTAAAACAGTTAATACAAAAAGAACTATAGTATATCCAACCGCTCGCGGAGTGAATGTTTTTTGTTTTCCCGTTTCAATCCCATTCTTCGAAGCATAACGGATTAATCCTTTCGGACGCTTAACTTTTAACATCACATCGTTGCATGCATCAATACATGCGGTACAGTTAACACATTCGAGCTGAGTCCCGTTTCTAATATCAATTCCTGTTGGGCAGACATCAATGCAAAGGCCACAATCAATACAATCGCCTAAATTATTAATTTCGTCTTTTTTTATTTTTCCTCTCGGCTCACCTCGTTTGTAATCGTAATGAATTACAATTGAATTTTGATCTAGCATTACACCCTGCAATCTTCCATAAGGGCAAACTAAAGTGCAGGCTTGTTCTCTGAAGTAAGCAAAGACAAAATAAAATAATCCGGAAAAGATCAGTACGGCAAGAAAAGTTGTAAGGTGTTCTGACGGCGAATGATTGATGTATTGATATAATTTATCAACACCAATTATATATGAGAGAAATGTATTTGCGACAAAAAAAGAAATTATGAAAAATATTGTCTGCTTGGATATTTTCTTAAAGAATTTTTGTGCAGTCCATGGAGAAATTTTTAGTGCTCGCTGTTTATTTGCATCGCCTTCTATAAGGTATTCAATTTTTCTAAAAACCATTTCTAAAAAAACAGTTTGGGGACAAATCCACCCGCAGAATAATCTTCCGTAAACAACAGTGAATAAAAATATTGAAACGATAAAAGCGATCATAGTTAGCGCAAACAAATGAAGATCGTGCGGTCCGAACGGTATTCCGAAAATTATAAAATGTCTTTCGAGTACGTTGAAAATTATAAATGGATGACCGTTTATTTTTATAAACGGTGCACCGAAAAGAAATGCAAGAAGGAAGTAAGTTAATACGGTACGTGCAGTATTAAATTTACCGGATGGTTTTTTAGGATAAATCCATTTCCGTTTTCCTTCTTGTGTTACTGTTGCAAGTGAATCGCGGAATGATTCTTCTTGAAATTGTATATCCATATTAAGTGCAGAGACGCTAAATACAGCGCCTCGATCAAATTTTATTATTTTGAAATAGTTTTTACAGAATCTGCTTTCGGCTCTTCCCACTTTGTTCCTTGAGGAGCTTTTGGATTAGCGGGTTTTGTTCCATGCAATGAAATTATATAACTGGCTACTTGCTGTATTTTGTTAGGATCAAGCTGTGTTTGCCATGTGATCATACCTTTTGCAGGAACACCGTATTTAATTGTCTTAAATACATTTTTAATTCCGCCGCCGTTGATCCAGTAATCATCCGTCAGGTTCGGACCAACAAGCCCGCCGCCATCTGCCGCATGGCATGAGATACAATTTTTCTGAAAAATATTTTTCCCTTCGGAAATACCGGCAGCGTCTGTTAAGAGAGTAACTGTTTCTTCATTTAGGAAGGTGCCGGATTTAATTAAAATTTCTTTTTCAAAAGCCGCCTGTTGTATTTCCATCTTGTATTCGTTCGCTTGAATCTGTCCGTCTCCAAAAACGTGAAAGACAAGCATATAAATTATTCCCCAAACTATTGTTCCGTAAAAAAGAAAATTAAACCACGGCGGAACTTTGTTATCAAGTTCATGTATTCCGTCAAAGTCATGATGAAAAAGAATATCTTTTTCCTTTTCTATTGGCGTTGAACTTGAAATCCAGCTGAAAAATTTATGAGCAGGCTCTAAAAAAGTTTTCCCTTTTACATCATTCTTTTCGGAGTATACAACCGCCAGCCACAACACGAATGCAATTACCAAAATTGTTATCACAAGCATTATTTGAACTACTGCATCTAAGTTATCTCCGGTTTGAGCGGCAAAGACCGGCTGACTTATGAAAGTGAAAAGAACAAGCAGAACTGAAAACCAAATTTTATTTTTCGTTTTCATGTTTATTTCTCAGAATTATTATAAAATTTTATTTCTTCGGAATTATTATCAAAATTTGAATCGAGCGGAAGATTTTCCATTCGTGTCAGATATTTCTTATCGAGTCTTAAAACCCAAACAATTGTTCCTACAAATAAGATGGAAAAAACTATCAGTGAAATTATTGGATAAATTGCAATTCCATCTATTCTGCTTATGTGTTCTGAAAGCATATTTATCCTCTACTTAATAGTTGCTTGATTTACTTTTATATCCGTACCTAATCGCTGTAGGTACGCAATAAGAGCAATGATATCTTTATCGGGCTCTGCGGGAATTCCATTCTTAATTAAATCTTGAGTAATAACATCTGCCTGTTTTTGAAGATCTTGATTAGCAAAATTTTCATAACCTATTTCATAAGGAACACCAAGCGATCTCATTGCATTAATTTTTGCCGGTGTTGTTGAAATATCCAAAGTTTGTGTTAAGAGCCATGGAAAACGCGGCATGATTGAACCCGGTGACATTTGTCGTGGATCTTCCATGTGTAAGTAATGCCAAACGTTGGGATATTTATTTCCTTCCCTTGCCAAATCAGGCCCGGTTCTTTTTGATCCCCATAAAAACGGATGATCGTAAACGTATTCACCTGCTTTAGAATATTCACCATAACGTTCCGTTTCAGATCTAAACGGCCTCACTAATTGTGAATGGCAAGACACACATCCTTCCCGGATATAAATATCACGTCCTTGCAATTCGAGCGGCGAGTATGGTTTAACAGCAGCAATTGTTGGAATATTAGATTTTATTAAAAATGTTGGTACTAATTCAACTAATCCGCCGATTAATACTACAACAAGAGCGAGAAGAGCAAATTTAACAGGTCTCTTTTCCAACCAGCGGTGAATCATTCCGCGTTTAAATTTATCTGCATCTTTTTCGTATGGAGCTGCTTCTGCTTCTTCATTTTTAATAAACTTTCCTGCCTTAGCCGTTTTAATCAAATTATAAACAAGCATAAACATTCCGGCAAAATACAGCAGTCCGCCAAATGAACGGATGATATACATCGGTATAATTTGAAGAGTTGTTTCTAAAAAATTTGGATATTGTAAAACACCAAGAGGAGTAAATTGCTTCCACATTAATGATTGCGCTATACCTGCCCAATACATTGGTACTGCATAAAAAACTATTCCGAGAGTAGAAATCCAGAAGTGAGAATTCGCCAGCTTCTTGGAATATAATTCTGTTCCCCACATCTTAGGAATCATCCAATAAAGAATTCCGAATGAAAGCATTCCGTTCCAGCCAAGAGCTCCGATGTGAACGTGTGCAATCGTCCAATCCGTAAAGTGAGAAATTGCATTTACACTTTTAAGAGAAAGCATTGGTCCTTCGAAAGTTGCCATTCCGTAAGCTGTAACTGCAACAACCATAAATTTTAGAATCGGGTTATCACGTACACGATCCCATGCACCGCGCAACGTTAATAAACCGTTCAACATTCCGCCCCAGGAAGGAGCGATTAACATAATTGAAAAAACTGTTCCTAACGATTGTGCCCAGTCAGGCAAAGCTGAATAGAGTAAATGATGGGGACCAGCCCAGATATATATAAAAATCAGCGCCCAGAAATGGAGAATGGATAATCTATAAGAATAAACAGGACGGTTGGCAGCTTTAGGTAAGAAGTAATACATCAAACCTAAGTAAGGGGTAGTTAAAAAGAATGCAACTGCATTATGCCCGTACCACCATTGAACTAAAGCATCTTGAACACCTGCATACACGGAATAACTTTTAAATAAACTCACAGGAAGTTCTATCGAATTAACGACATGAAGAACGGTAATTGTTACAAATGTTGCGATGTAAAACCAGACAGCAACATAAATATGTTTTTCTCGCCGTTTAAGAATTGTACCAAATAAATTTGCACCGAATGAAAGCCAGACTACCGCAATCATCAAATCTATCGGCCATTCTAGTTCTGCATATTCTTTGCTTGTAGTAATACCAAGAGGTAAAGTGATTGCCGCTGCAAGAATAATTAACTGCCATCCCCAAAAATGGAATTGGCTTAGTTTATCATTCCACATTCTTGTTTTGCAAACTCTTTGCAATGAATAATAAACGCCGGCAAAAATTATGTTGCCTACGAAAGCAAAAATAACTGCGTTGGTGTGAAGTGGTCTGATTCTGCCAAACGTGAGATACTGTATTCCAAAATTCAGTTCAGGAACATAAAGTTGGACCGCAATAATTAAACCGACAAGCATTCCAACGATCGCAAATACTACAGAAGCGATCATAAATTGCTTAACGATCTGATTATCGTAGCTGAATTTCTCAACTTGCATTAGTTACTCCTGTATTTGTGTATAAACTTTTAGCATAAGTAATAAGAAGTAAGGAATCAGAAATCGGAATTATTCTTTACAACTGATTTCTTATTTCTGTCTTCTGATTTTTTCTCATCATCAAATAAAATTCTAACAGACGGAGTGTACTTATCATCATACTGCCCGTGCTTAACTGCCCAGAGATATGCAATTAAAAATCCGGTTGCTACTAACAAACTTGCACAAATCAAAACAACAATTACAGACATTAGATTAACCCTCGGCGCTTTGCTAGAACATTAGTTGTAACAGTTGTGAAAACAACCGCAGTGATGGAACTTAAAGGCATAAGTATCGCCGCAATAAGAGGTGAAAGCATACCGGTAAATGCGAATCCTAAACCGATTAAATTATAAATCAAAGATAATACAAAACTTGAAAAAATAATTTTCATGCTTGAATTAGAAAACTTGATAAAATCTTTTAAACGATAAAAAGATTTTGAATCCATAATTCCATCGCAAGCGGGTGAAAAATTATTTGTATTATCTGAAACAGATATACCAACATCGCTTTGTTTAAGTGCGCCTGCATCATTAAGTCCGTCACCAATCATTAATACTTTTTTCCCGTTTTCCTGAAGCTGTAAAATAAAATCTAATTTGTTTTGGGGTGATTGTCTAAAATGTAACTCATTATCTGTTCCAAAAAAATTTCTCAACTTTTCTTTTTCACCTTCGTTATCTCCTGAGAGAAGGGCAAGCTCATAATTACGTTCAAGTTCTGAAACAGTTTCTCGCAAGCCGCCCCGGTATTTATTTGCAATATTAAAATAACCTTTTACTTTTCTGTTGACAGAAAGAAAAACTTTCGTAGAAAAATCGTTTGCATCTTCTTCTTGATTTTCATTTATGAAAAATTTTGAGCCGAGTTTTATTTCATTACCATTAATTACCGCATAAATACCTTTACCGGGTAGTTCATCATACACATCAATGATTTTTATAACCTTTGAATCAATAGAATCAAAAATTGCCGTGCTTAAAGGATGAGTTGAATTTCTTACGGCGGATTTAATGAATGTTTTTTCATCATCGTTTAATTTCTCTCCGATAAATTCCACGCTTGATGAATTATTTTCAGTAATTGTTCCGGTCTTATCAAATACAATTGAGTTAACTGCAGCAAGTTTTTCTATTATAAAAGTATTTTTCAAGTAAAATTTATTTTTACCAAAAATCCGTAATGTATTACCAAGTGCAAATGGTGTAGAAAGAGCAAGAGCGCAAGGACATGCCACAATTAAAACTGCAGTAAATGCATTGAAAGCAAGAGTAGAATTGTTATGCCAAATCAATGCTGCAATTACAGCGAGCGCTAATATGATTATTGTAAAATATTTACTAACTGTATTTGCAAAAGAAATTATTCTTGATTCTTGTTCATGCTCTTGATCTTTTCTGAATGCTTTGTTATTCCAAAGCTGTGTTAAATAACTTTGTGATACATCTTTAATTGTTTCCACTTCAATTGCACTACCGATCTGTTTTCCTCCTGCGTAAACTACTTCTCCGTTAACTTTATTTACCGGAATAGATTCTCCCGTAACAAATCCGTAATCAATATTTGCATTTCCCTTAATAAGGATTGAATCTGCAGGGATTAATTCATTATTACGGATAATTAACCTGTTGCCGATTTGCAATTTTTCCACAGGTATTGTTGTTTCGATTTTATTTTTTTGAATTGTAACAGCGATAGGGAAATATGATTTATAATTACGTTCAAAGTTGAGCGTTTCATAAGTCTTATTCTGAAATAATTTTCCAATGAGAAGGAAAAAAACTAATCCTGAAAGTGAATCAAGATACCCGGCACCATTCATAAAAACTATTTCAACAATGCTTCGTATAAAAAGAACCGCAATGCCTAATGCAAGAGGAACATCTATATTGATAAATTTTTTCTTTAATCCTTTCCAAGCAGAAATGAAGTAAATATTTGCGCTGTAGAAGAAAACAGGGAGAGAAAGAATAATGTTTAAGTATGCAAAAATTCTTTTCAGTTCTTCATGTCCTGCAACGTCTATTGATAAATATTCCGGAAAACTAAGAAGCATTATGTTTCCGAAACAAAATCCAGCAATACCAATTTTGTAATATAGACTTCTGTACTCGTTTTTATTTTTTTCTTCTTTACGATCATCGAGATTTAACTGCGGTTCATAACCGATCGAATCTAGAAGCTCTACAATATTCTTTAGTGATGTCTTTTCTTCCTGATATGATATAAATATTTTCTTTTGAAGAAAATTTACCTTTGAAGAAATAATTCCGTGATTAAGCTTATACAGATTTTCCAGAATCCAAATACATGAACTGCAATGCATTTGTGGAATATCTAATGTTAGTTGGGTTCTTTGTCCGTTTGAGAAGTCAATTAGTTTGAGTTTTAAATCGTTGTCGTTTAGAAAATCGTAATTGCGTTTGATGTAATGTTTTCTTGTTATACCGGGGCTCTGATCAATAGAATAATAATTGCAGAGATTACTATTATTCAGAATTTCATAAACTGTTTTGCATCCGTTGCAGCAAAATATTTTTTCATCAATATGAATAATTTCATCCCGGCATTCATCGCCGCAATGAAAACAATACAGTTTTGTTTCTGTTTTCCTTTCTAGAACTTCTAATTGTTCCAACAGTTGATCAAAAATTATTGTGAATGGTTATTCTTAATTGTAAAAATAGAAAAATATAGACAGTTTGTCGAATTAAATTTCTGTTCATTTTATATTAACTTTGTAAAAACTTTTTGAGGAAATTATGAAATCGTTAAAAGGAAAAATTGTTTTTATTACTGGCGCATCTTCGGGCATTGGTAAATCATGCGCATATGCTTTTGGGAAAGAAGGTGCAAATCTTATAATCAGTGCACGTAGAAAAAATTTAATTGATGAGATCGCCGAAGACATACGCAAAAAATTTGGAGTTAAGGTTCATGCATACAAATTAGATATTACAAAACGAGAGGATGTTATAAATTTCGTAAAAACATTACCAAATGAATTTAAGAATATTGATATTCTAATTAATAATGCCGGACTTGCAAAAGGATTTAATAAATTTTATGAAGACAATCCCGATGGCTGGGAAGAAATGATTGATACAAATGTTAAAGGACTCCTTTATGCAACGCATGCTATTTTACCTGGAATGATAGAAAGAAAAGGCGGTCATATAATTAATATCGGTTCTATTGCCGGAAGAGAAGCATATCCTAAAGGCGCTGTTTACTGTGCAACCAAACATGCTGTTGACGCTATAACACGTTCTGTAAGAATGGATACAGTTGATAAAAATATTTTAGTCAGTACAATTGATGCAGGGCTTGTGGAAACCAATTTCAGTAAAATTCGTTTTCATGGTGATGAAGAGAAAGCAAAAAGCATTTATAAAGGTTTATCCCCGCTAACTGGTGACGATATTGCCGATGCCGTATTGTATTGTGCTACAAGACCGCCCAATGTTAACATTGCTGAAATAACTTTACTTGCTGCACAGCAGGCAAGTGCAACGGTTGTACACAGAGAAAATTAAATAACACCGTAAAAGATAAATTGGATTCTGAGTTTTGTTTTAATGTAAATCCACAGCAAGTTTTTTGGTTTTTTCGTATATTTGAATAGAAATTATTGTCTGCTATTTTTCTCTTCGAATTTATTTTCCTTATACGGTAAACATAGGAGGTACTAATGAGTGTACAACCTATAACCGATTCCAAAAACCAGTTATTGTGGATCAATCAACGTAATAAGACTCAAACGAAACGTGATGAAACTATTATGAAAACCGAAGATGGAATTGCTTTTGTTACGGATTTTTCTTCACCGGTTGATAATAATCAATTACCCAAATCTTCAAAAACTAATTCTGAAAAACCGGAAAAGAGAAACAAACGGTTGTCTTATACTTCTGAGAATTGGATAGGTTAATTAACAAAATGAATTGTGTACAATCACTCAACTCTTAAATTAATTCCACAATAGGAAGGAAGATATATTTTAAATTTTTAGTAAGACTTCATACGCAGATTTCAAAAGAATAAAATCAAAAAAAGCCTACACAAAAAACATACTTAGATCACCCGCACCTTCCCTAATTATTTCCGGTTCTTCGCCGCTTAAATCAACAATGCTGGAAGGCTTTCCTTCTAACGCGCCGGCAGATAACATCAAATCTACTTGTGTATTAAATATTGATTGAATCTCAAGCGGATCATATAAAATTTCTCCCTTTCTTGTTGTAACACTCGTGCTAACTATTGGATTACCAAGTTCATTAGCAAGCGTTAAAGCAATGTTGTTATTGGGAATTCTAATTCCGACGGTTCTTCTTTTTGTCCAAAGTTTTTTGGGAACTTCATGTGCTGCAGGAAGAACAAAAGTGTAAGGTCCGGGCAAAAGTTTTTTCATTACACGGTAAGCATAATCCGATACTTTTGCATACTTGGCAATATTTTTCAAATTAGGACAAATAAAACTGAACAATTTTGTTCCGGCATCTTGCTTAATTTTATAAACTCTTTCTAAAGCTTCTTTGTTGAATATATCGCAGCCGATTCCGTAAACTGTATCGGTCGGATAAATTATTACCCCGCCGTTCTTTAATACTTCAACCGCTTTATTAATGTATCTCATTTGCGGTGTGACCGGATGTAATTCATAATATTCCATTAACGTCTCCTTCCTTATTTTTCTCTTTGTAGAATATTATTTCATGATGAATGATAAGAAGTTCTTTACCGGTGTGTTGTGAAAAGTTCTTCCTAAAAGAAGGAAGTTAAAGGCAGAATGTCAACAGAAATTTGTAGGAAAAATGAAATTCATTTTGGAAATTTACAATTATGCTAAAAATTAAAAATATTCCCCGTTCTGTAATAATATTGGGATTAATAAGTTTCTTTACTGATTTTGCAAGCGAGATGCTGTATCCCATAACACCGATTTTCTTGACTGCAGTTCTCGGTGCTTCAATGTCCGTCGTTGGTCTGATTGAAGGAATAGCGGAAGTAACTGCAGGATTCTTAAAAGGATACTTCGGAACACTTTCAGATAGAATTGGTAAACGCTCCATCTTTGTTGTAATAGGTTATAGTTTATCGGGATTAGTAAAATCATTACCGGGATTAATTGCAACAGTACCAACGGTAATTTTTTCCCGCATTGTTGACCGGATAGGAAAGGGAATTCGTACAGCACCACGTGATGCACTTCTTGCAAGTTATGCTAATGGAAATACCGGAGCTGTTTTCGGTTTTCATAGAGGAATGGATACTCTAGGTGCAGTTGCCGGTCCCTTAACGGCACTTCTACTTCTTTACTTTTTTCCCGGAAAGTATTCCTGGATTTATCTCTTTGCAATCATTCCGTCCTTGTTTGCAATCGGATTTACTTTTGTGGTGAAAGACGCAAAAGGAAGTGTTAAAAATTCTAAGAAAAAAGTTTACCGTGAATTCTGGAAAAGTGCACCGAAAGAATATAAAGTTCTTTTAATTACGCTCACACTTTTTTCTTTGGTTAACAGCAGCGATGTTTTTCTAATTCTAAAATCAAAACAAATTGCGCACTCGGATATAATAGCTATTCTCGGTTATGTGTTTTACAATTTAGTTTATGCATTCGCATCTTATCCGGTTGGAATCTTAGCTGATAAGTTCGGCAAGAAAAATGTTTTTATAATCGGGTTGATAATTTTTTCTATTGTCTATTTCGGTTTTGCAATGAATGATAATAATTTAATTGTTTGGTTTCTCTTTGCATTCTACGGCATTTATGCTTCATCAACCGAAGGTGTATCAAAAGCCTGGGTTTCCGATCTTGTACCGGATCAATTCCGCGGTTCGGCAATTGGATTGTTAACTGCACTTTCAAGTTTTGCTGTAATGTTCGGTTCCTTTCTTACCGGAGTTTTGTGGGATAACTTTGGCGCACAAGTTCCGTTTCTAATTTCATCAATTGCCAGTTTTGTTATTGCTGCTGTTTTATTTTTTCTAAGGAAGAACTAAACTCTGCGGTCTTTGCGAAATTCTTTGCGCTCTTTGCGGTTTAAAGCTTTAACGCAGAGGATACGCTAAGTTCGCAAAGAAGTAAATCAACCTTTTCCTTCTCACTTTCCAATTTGCTATTTTTACCAATGTTTAATAAGATTTAATTATGATGAAAGAAAAATTGGCAGTCGTTGCTGTTAGCGGAGGGATGGATAGTTGTGTTACTGCGGCGATTGCGAATCAAACATACAAACTGGCACTGATTCATATCAATTACGGTCAGAGAACGGAAGAGCGTGAGCTTAAAGCATTTCATGATATTGCAGATTTTTACAAAGCAGAAAAAAGATTAGTAATTGATTTCGAACATTTTACAAAGATTGGCGGCTCGTCTCTTACTGATAAGTCAATCGAAGTAGCAAAAGCGGATCTTTCAAATAAAGAAATTCCAAGTTCGTATGTTCCGTTCCGTAATGCGAATATTTTAAGTGCATGCGTAAGCTGGGCGGAAGTGATTAGTGCAGAAGCAGTTTTCGTAGGCGCTGTTTACGAAGATGCAAGCGGTTACCCGGATTGCCGTCCGCAATTTTTTCAAGCATTCGAAAAAATGGTAGATATTGGTACTAAACCGGAAACAAAAATAAAAATTGAAACACCAATCATTTATTTATCCAAAGCCGAGATTGTTAATGAAGGTGTTGAACTTCATGCACCGCTTAACTTAACCTGGTCGTGTTATCAAAATGAAGATGAAGCATGCGG
>VEPI01000146.1:0-11010 GCA_012026935.1 Melioribacter sp.
ACACTCAAACTGTTTCAACAGTTTACAAATTATATCTTCGACAAATACTCAATCATTAGTCGAACACCAAAGCCGGTATCATATTTTTCAGTGTAGTTATTCAATTTATGTTTTATTGCCGGTCCGGCAAAATCAATATGCGCCCATGGAATTTTTTCATCAACAAAATTTTCTAAAAATTTTCCGGCTGTAATAGCTCCGCCCCACCGCGGACCAAGATTGCTGACGTCCGCAATATCGCTTTTGATCATTTCATTATAATCTCTCCAAAACGGAAGACGCCATAATCTTTCATGAGTTGTTTTTCCGGATTGGAGTAATTCATCTGCAAGACGGTCATCGTTCGTAAATAATCCGGCGGCAATCTCTCCAAGTGCAACCACAATCGCACCCGTTAAAGTTGCAAAATCAATTATCTCATCGGGCTTTTGCTGAGACGCATAATGAAGAGCATCGGCTAAAACAATTCTTCCTTCGGCATCGGTATCTTTCACTTCAATCGTTTTACCGGAAGCAGCTTTAATAACATCGCTTGGTTTGTAAGAAGAACCGCCTATCATGTTTTCGACTGCCGGGACAACGCCAATTATTTCAACCGGTAATTTCATCATCGCCGCTGCTTTGATTATTCCAACAACAGTGCCGCCGCCGGCCATATCGGCTTTCATTTCAAGCATTCCTGAAGTTGGTTTTATCGAAAGTCCTCCGGTATCATAACATACACCTTTACCTACAAGTGCGATTTTTCTTTTCGCTTTTCCGGGCGGCTTGTAATGCATTGTAATCAAGTAAGGGGATTTATCACTTGCACCGCCAACGGCAAGAATTGCGTTCATATTTCTTTTCTTCAATTCGGTTTTATCAAACACACCAACCTTAACACCAAGTTTGGTAAGTTCTTTCTTTGTGCGGTTTGCTAATTCTTCAGGAGTAAGTGTAATTGCGGGTTCATTCACGAGATCGCGCGTAAAGAAAACAGCGCTCATCAGTTTATTGGAATGATCTATTGCTTTACTTAAAACTTCCTGATCAGTATAATGGATGAAGAATGAAATGTCTTCAGATTTTTCTTTATCAGATTTGTAATTATCAAAAGTGTAATTGCCGAGGTGAATTCCTTCCAAAACTGATTTTAATAATTGAGATTCATTTTCAAAATGATCTTTGAAATCGAAGAATGACGGAACGACTACATGAACCGAGTTTAGATTTTTCTTTTTTAATAAAGGAATAAGTCCGGCAAAATAATTTCTGAAAAAATCTACCGAGAAATCTTTATCAATCTTAACTTTCTTAATATATAAAACCGACGGCTCACCCGATTGACTGTAATAAGTCAGCTCGTTTGATTTCGGATCAATAAAATTTTTCTTCTGGATTTTTCCCAAAGGATAATTAAGCGAGAGAAAGAAATTATCTAAAGTCTTTTCTAATTTTTTTGATTCGACAAAGAATTTTACGAGCGCAGAATCTTTCTTAAAATTAAGTTCATCTTTCGCGGGGTTGATCTTTAGATTGAAATGCATGTTTTCCTCTATAAAATTTCTTGTTATTTCGAACTTGTTTCGGAATCTATATTAATAATAGTTTGGGATGCTGAAACAAGTTCAGCATGACAATAGAATTAATTTATAAAAAATGTTTACAAATATTTTGTTGCCGTTGAAATTACCTTTTCTTTATACTCTTGTATGGTTGCATTATATAGCTTTGCGCCGGAAGCATTCGTATGCCCGCCTCCGCCAAACTCAACGGCAAGTTTATTGACCGGTATTTCACCTTTCGATCTAAAACTGATCTTCAATCCGTCCTTTAACTCATATAACAAAATACCGATCTGAACATTCTGAATCGTTAAACAATAATTTACAAAGCCGTCAATATCGGCTTCGGTTGCACCGGTTCTTGCTAAAGCTTCTTTCTTGATGTACATAGTTGCAATTTTATTTGTTGAATCAAGTTCGATAGAAGAAAGCGCTTCACCCAAAAGTTTTAAACGCGCAAACTTGAACTGATCGTAAATCTTATCATAAACAATCGTAGGATTAACGCCCTTCTCGAGCAGCTCAGCCATTATTCTGTGTATTCTCGGATTTGTTCTATCGAAACGGAATGAGCCGGTGTCGGTCATTATTCCGGCATAAAGTTGAATTGCGACTGCATAATCTATCTCAACTATTTTTGTTTGCTCGATAAAATCATAAATAATTTCTGATGTTGCGGAGTAATCGGCGCTGCCGAAGTAATTATCAAAAACATTTTCCGGATCCAGGTGATGATCTATGCAGACTTTAACTCCCTTAAATGAACGGAATCCTTTTTCCATCTTTACAATTCTATTAGATTGATTAAGATCGAGCAGAACAAAAACTTCCGCATTATCAAATATTTTTCCGTGTACAGTTTCATCAAATTTTTCAATTACTTTTTCCTCATCAAGAAATTCTAAATTGTAAGGGGTTGCACTGTGATTAACAACTTTAACTTTCTTGCCGAGTTTTTTTAAGATAAGATAAAAAGCTAATTCGCTTCCAAGAGCATCAGCATCCGGATTAACATGTGTAGATAAAAGAAACGATTGGTGTCCTTCAATAATTTTTTTCAGTTTGGGAAAATCATTCATAGAAATCCGATTAGTTGAAATAAAACGGGCGAAGAATAAACTTCGCCCTGACAATTTATTAAAAGCTAACAGCTAAATGCCAATAGCTGATTGCTAATTCACTTCCCAAGTATTTTCAGTGAAGAGAAGTTTTTCAATTGTACCCTCACCCTTTTTCTCGGTAATATGTTTTATCTGTCTTTCAACACCTTCATTATAAGTTTCTTTGAAAATTTGTCGAACAACTCCGATTGGTGTCGGCATTCCGGCATGATCAGTCATATGCGCTAAAATAAATGCGCGGATCGGATCCGGATCTTTTTCATCGTGGACTAAGCAATCATTAACAGAGTTTTTACCGTCTTTCAAATCAATAACAACCGGTGTAAATCCATCAAGTTTAATTCCCTTATCATTTTCTTTTCCGTAAACCATTGGTTTCCCATGTTCAAGAATCAAAACGTTATCTGCCTTGGTTTCTTTTTCAGTTAGAATGCTGAAAGCACCGTCGTTAAAGATATTACAGTTCTGATAAATTTCTATGAATGCAGTTCCTTTATGTTCGGCAGCGCGTTTAACCATTTCCTGTAAATGTTTCGGTTCACGGTCGAAAGTACGTGCAACAAAACTTGCTTCTGCACCTAGTGCAAGTGAAAGCGGATTGAACGGATAATCAACACTTCCGTACGGAGTGCTCTTTGTTATTTTTCCTTTTTCAGATGTAGGCGAATATTGTCCTTTAGTCAATCCGTAAATTCTATTATTGAACATTAAAATTTTCAGGTCCATATTTTTTCTGCATGTATGAATAAAATGATTCCCGCCAATGCTCATCAAATCTCCGTCGCCTGTTGCAACCCAAACAGAAAGTTCGGGACGAGCAATTTTCAAACCTGATGCAATTGCCGCCGCTCTTCCGTGAATCGAATGGAAACCGTAAGTATCCATGTAGTAAGGGAAACGGCTTGAGCAGCCGATACCGGAAATGAAAACTATTTCTTCTTTCTTCTTTCCGATTTCCGGAAATGATCTTTGTACTTGTGCTAGTATCGAATAATCGCCGCATCCCGGGCACCACCGCACATCCTGATTAGACGTAAAATCTTTCGCAGTATATTTAACCTGTGTATCTATATTATTTGCCATTGCTGCCTCCAAGAACTTCTAATATTTTATTCTGAATCTCACTTGATTTGAAAGGAAGACCCTTAATTTTTGTGAATGAAATCGGAGCGACTAAAAACTCGCTGCGGATTACTGTTGTAAGTTGACCAAGATTAATTTCCGGAATAAGAATTTTTTTGAATCGTTTTAAAACTTCCCTTGTATTTTTTGAAAATGGGAAAAGATATTTTAAGTGAGCTTGCGATACTTTCTTCCCTTGCGCTCTAACTTTTATTATTGCTTCAGTTATTGCTCCATAGGTTCCGCCCCAACCTAAAACAAGCAGATCACCTTCTTGTTCATATTTAACTTCTAAATCGGGGATATCATTTTCAATATTTTTTATTTTGTTTGCACGCATCCTAACCATAAAATCATGATTATCAGGATCATAACTAACATTACCTGTTATATGTGCCTTTTCAAGTCCGCCAATTCTATGTTCAAGATCAGGTGTTCCGGGTTTAACCCAAGGACGTGAAAGATTTTCATCACGTTTGTATGGTGCAAAGTTTTCTTTGTCTGTCCAGAAATGAACAGGAATTTCCGGTATTTCATTTTCATGCGGAAGTTTCCATGGTTCACTTCCGTTAGCAATGTAACCATCGCTAAGAAGAATAACTGGAGTCATATATTTGATTGCAATTCGCGCAGCTTCAAGCGACATGTTAAAACAATCGCTTGGTGTTGCAGTAGCAAGAACAGGAATAGGCGATTCACCATTCCTTCCATAAATTGCCTGGAATAAATCGGCTTGTTCTGTTTTTGTTGGAAGTCCTGTACTCGGTCCGCCGCGTTGAATATTTATGATTACTAAAGGAAGTTCCGTCATCACTGCAAGTCCCATAGCTTCTGTTTTAAGAGCCATACCCGGACCGCTTGTTGTTGTTATTGCCAGAGCACCGCCGTATGATGCACCGATAGCAGATGCAATTCCTGCAATCTCATCTTCAGCTTGAAAAGTTTTTACACCGTAATTTTTGAAACCGCTTAAGTAATGAAGAATGTCTGATGCAGGAGTGATGGGATATGAACCGAGAAACAACGGAAGACCGCTTTTCTTGGAGGCAGTAACAAAACCAAGTGCAATTGCTTCATTGCCGGAAATATTTCTGTAAATTCCTTTTGGAAGTTGAGCAGGTTCAACCGTGTAGCGGGTTGTGAAAAGTTCTGTGTTTTCACCGAAGTAGTAACCGGCTTTTAGTACAGTTGTATTTGCATCAGCTATAGCTTTATTTTTTGCAAATTTTGTTTCAATCCAAGCTAATGTCGGTTCAAGCGGGCGATTAAATAACCAATAAGTAATTCCAAGCGTAAAGAAATTTTTACAACGGGTAATTTCTTTAATTCCTAAACCTGAATCTTTTAATGCTAAGCTGGTGAGAGATGTAATCGGTATAGAAAAAAGTTTATAACGAGAAAGACTATCATCCTCCAAAGGATTGGTTGAATAACCGGCCATTTTCAAATTCTTTGCATCGAAGGAATCCGAATTGGCAATCAGCATTCCGCCTTCTTTAAGATCTTTCAAATTTATTTTCAAAGCCGCCGGATTCATTGCTACTAAAACATCGGGAGTATCGCCCGGTGTATGAACATCACTCGAACTAAAGTGCAGCTGAAATCCGCTTACACCGTAAAGTGTTCCGGCAGGAGCTCTAATTTCGGCCGGATAATCAGGAAGTGTTCCAAGATCATTTCCCATTAATGCAGTAGTATCGCTGAATTGTGAACCGGTTAACTGCATACCGTCACCGGAGTCACCTGCAAATCTTATAGTTACATCACTCAAACCAAGTATTTCTTTTTCTGTTTCTTGTGCCATCTGTGTTGCTCAATATTTAATTAACAATTAGTTTTTTTTAGCGCACCAAAAATATGAAAGCTAAGTTCGTTAAGCAATTTATATAGCTAATTAACTTTATTTAATATTTTCAAAAATTCATCCGCATTAACAAATCCTGTTAATCTTTCTACTTCTTCACCCTTAGCATTTATTATCAATACTGTCGGCATGCCGATAATCTTAAATTTAGTTCTTAAAACTTCTGTCTCATCGGAAAGAGTTTTCGTCATATCAACTTTATAAGATGTAAATTTTTCCATCCTTCCCAACACTCTTGAATCTGAAAAAGTTAATGCGTCTAATTCCTTACACGGGATACACCAATCGGCGTAAAAATCTATAACCATTCTCTCATTATTTTTTAATGATTGTTCATATTTAACTTCACTGAATTTTTGCCATTCAGGTTCTAAATTTTTGGAAGGAAAAAGTGCATAAATTGAAACTCCGATTACAATTAAAGAAAAAACAATTTTGAAAATTCGAAATGCTTTAACATTGTTAGCCATCTTATCAATGAATAAAAGAAAAATTGCGGATAGAATTCCAAAGATTGGCAGTAAATATTTATTTAATTCTTTCGGTAAAAGCGGAGCTGCAAAATAAATTGCCATGCCAAGAAGCAAGAAACCAAAAATATGTTTTACGCCTTCCATCCAATCGCCGGCACGAGGAAGTTTTTTAATTTTACCTGAGAATAGAGCGAGGAGTAAATATGGAAATCCAAGTCCTACTGCCATTACAAAAAACATTAAGAATCCGTAGAACGGGTCTCCCTTTGCAGCAACGTAAGTAACTAATCCGAGAACGAAAGGACCAATACATGGTGCGGCAACAATTCCCATTGTTAATCCCATAAAGAACGCGCCGAATGCACCGCCCTTTGCACCGCCGGCTTTGGCTACCCATGAATCCGGCAACTTAAATTCATAAACGCCAAATTGACTTAAAGCTAATACAACAAATAGAACTGCAATTCCAATTATTACAAAAGAATTTTGCAATAATGTGCCGAACACAGCACCGCTCAATGAAGTAACAACACCAATAACAGAATATGTAATTGCCATTCCCAACACATAAAGAATTCCGAGCAGGAATAATCTGCTTGTTCTTCCTTCACTCTGGCCGCCAAAATATCCGATCGTAATCGGGATCAGTGGATAAACGCACGGAGTTAAATTGAGTGCAAGTCCGCCGATAAAAACAAAAAATAAACTTAAAAACAATCCGCTTGATTCAAGAGTTGAAGCGATTGAATTATCTTCTTTCTTTTCACTTTTCACGTTTGACGCCTGCCCGCCGCTTGTTTGGCGGGTTTCACTTTTCACCTCTCCCGTTTCACCTTTCACGTTTGATAATTCACTTTTCACATCTTGCGCAGCACCAACAACTTCTACACTCAACTTTTCAGAAACTTCCGTCGGAGGCATACATGTTTGATCGTTGCATGCTTGATAACTAAGTTTTACAGGAATAGAATATTTACCGGAAGCTGTATTTTTATTCACAGTAAATGTTAATTCGATTTTAATGTCACCGCCAAAAACAGAAACCGGTTTTTCGGAGAATTCAAGTTTCAATTCCTGCGGTTTTGGATAATTTATATTTGATAAAATCACCGCATCATTTTTTGCAGTAACTTTTGAAGCGATCAAAAAATCATCATTCGGTTTATTCGAATTGATATGCCATGATTCCTTTATGCTTGCATTAAGAACAATTTTGAATTGACTTCCTGCATCAACTTTCCAATTACTTTGAGAGAGTTTAATTTTTACAAGATCAGATTGCCCAAACTGAGCATAAACAATTTGAGAAATAAGTAGAAATCCTATTCCAAGAAATTTTCTGTAATTCATTTTTACCTTAAATCATTTTTTATTTTTTAATAAGTGTTATCACTTTTGAATTGATCGGCATCTTAATTCTTAATCGTAAATCAAAATCCGTAAATCGGTATATCATTTCCTCCATCCTTGTACGATCGGGAATCTTCTGCCGTAACCAAACGCTTTTGTTGAAACACGAAGTACAGGCGCTGTTTGCTTACGTTTGAACTCATTCATATCAACTAACCTCAAAACTTTTTTTACAATATTTACATCTCCTATTGCGCTGCAAATCTCTTCAAATTCCTTTTGCTCTTCAAGGTACATTTTTAGGATCTTATCAAGAAGATCATAAGGCGGAAGTGAATCCTGATCCGTTTGATTTGGACGTAATTCAGCCGAAGGAACTTTTTTAATTATTTCATCAGGTATAATTTCTTCGTTTCGATTTATGTATTCAGCTATTTTATAAATTTGAGTTTTATACACATCACCAATAACCGAAACAGCACCGCACATATCACCGTAAAGAGTTGCATAGCCGGTTGCAATTTCCGATTTGTTGCCTGTCGTGCAGAGCAAATAACCATGTTTATTCGAAAGAGCCATTAAATAAATTCCGCGAATACGTGACTGCAAATTCTCTTCGGTAACATCCTCAGTTTTATCTTTGAACGCCGTGTTCAACATCTTTAGTGCTTGGTCAACAACAGGTTGGATCGAAATGTTTTCTGATGATATACCCAGCTTCTTAATAAGTTTTTCAGAATCCGCTACACTTCCTCCACTGGAATATTTTGAAGGCATCATAACAACATGGACATTTTGTGCACCAAATGCTTTGACAGCCGCATAAGTTACAATTGCCGAATCAATTCCACCGCTTAAACCGACCAGAGCTTTTTTGAAACCTGTCTTCACTGCGTAATCTTTCAATCCAAGTACCAATGCTTTAAACACTTCTTCTTCAAATGAAGTTTCAACTTCTTTTATTTCAGGATATTTATTCTTCGTATCAAAAATGAAATAATCTTCTTCAAAAGTTTTTCCCAGCATTTGAAGTTTACCGGTGGAATTCAAACACATACTGCCGCCGTCGAAGATCAATTCCGTTTGTGCACCAACGCAGCAGACATAAACCAGCGGAAGTTTATCTGTTTTAGTTAGAACCGAAAGCATATTAAATTTTTCTTTCCGCTTACCGTATGCATACGGACTCGCAGAAATATTTATCAATAAAGTTGCACCATCATCAACAAGTTTTTGTACAGGGTCGGCTGTATAGCGGCGGTGTTTCCAATAATCAGCATCATTCCAAATATCTTCACAAACTGAAATGCCTAATTTTTCTCCCATAAATTCATGAACAAAAACATTTCTTGCGGATTCAAAATATCTTACTTCATCAAAAACATCATAATTCGGAATTAAAGTTTTGTTTTGCACAAATTGAATTTTTCCATCATAGCAAAGTGCGGCTGAATTATAAACTCCGGTTCCAACATTATCTTCGTAATCTTCCGTAATTGTTCCGAAGATCAATCCGACTTTTTTAGTTTGATGTGCAATTTCATACGCAGTTTTCTTCACAGCTATTCTAAATTCTTTTTTCTCTACCAGATCAAGCGGCGGGTAACCGCATAAAAAAAGTTCGGGAAAGATTACAAGGTCGGCTCCATCGGAAACAGCTTGCTTATACCTGTTAAGAATTTTTTCGGAATTACCTTTAAGATCACCAATTATCGGATTTGATTGACAGACAGCTATTTTCATTGATATAAAATCATTTTATCTTTTGAACAAAGTTAGTAAGAAGCATAGTATTTTCAAATCAGAAGCTCTATTTTGTTTTAAAATATTTACAAACCTTTTGATTTGATGTGCGTCTTAAGTATTGAAAACAATAAAAAGGTGATGCCATGAAAGACAAGTTATACCGTTCACGGCGTATGAGGGTTTTTGGGGGTATTGCCGGAGGACTTGCGCAATATTTTAATTTGGATCCAATACTTGTCAGAGTTCTATTTGTTGTTGTCACAATTCTTCATGGGTTTGGTATTCTTCTTTATATCATTCTTTGGATTGTAGTACCTGAAGAACCGTTCGAGATTGCTTATAAAGTAAATACAGATGATCAAACTGCCGGTGAACAATCTGCCCAAACAGATTCCACGAATTTTGACGGCACTCAACCTATTCCACAAAAACAAAGTTCGGGAAGAATTGTTTTAGGTATAATTTTAATTGTTATCGGCTTAATCTTTTTTGCCGACCGTATTATACCTTCGTTTGATTTAAGAGATGTTCTTCCAATCGCGTTTGTTTTAATCGGAGGATCATTAATTTGGAACTCATTGAAAAAGTAATGGAGAGATAAAAATGAAAAGCGGACAATTATTTTGGGGATTTTTTCTTTTAACTCTCGGCGCTCTTTTCCTTTTGACAAAGTATGATATAATATATACGTCATTTGATTTCGTTTACAATATATGGCCATTTATCTTTGTCTTTTGGGGAGCGTTAGTAATTTTTAAGAATACGCTTGTACGGCCCGTAATTAGCGCTGTCTTCGGAATTTTTCTAGCAATGCTGCTCTTTGGATTTATTTATAACAGTGTCTGCGATATTGATTTTTCCGATCACAACGGTAACTATACGGAATTCTACAGTGAGGATTATGATTCCGGTATTAAAACTGCGGACTTAGAAATTAATTCAGGTGCGGGTACATTTATTCTCGGAGAGACTACCGACAAACTGGTTGAAGGAAAAACGAAAGGAAATATTGCTGAATATGATTTTGAAACCTGGAAAGATGAAGATAAAGCAAATGTAAGATTCAATCTGCACAAGAGAAATTTTAACTTCTTTGGCGGCAAATTTAAAAATTATTTAAAAGTAAATCTTAATGAAAACCCTCTTTGGGATATTCGATTAAATTACGGCGCATCAAAAGCTAATCTTGATTTATCAAAATTTAAGATTAGAAATCTCGAACTTCATTCCGGTGCTACAAGTACGTATGTAAAACTTGGGGACAAATCAGAGGAGACAAATGTAAATGTAGAAATGGGAGCTGCAAATATCACAATTGATGTTCCTGCAAATGTTGGATGCGAAATTCAAACTGATATGGCATTATCATCAAAGAATGTGCATGGCTTTAACAGTAAAGGGAAAGGTCATTACATAACTGAAAATTTTTCGGATAGCAGTAAAAGAATTATCGTTGATGTTAAAGCAGGTGTTTCATCTTTAACTGTTAACAGATATTAATTTTTTTTCTTTCTTCTTTTCTTAAGCTTCTTTGGCTGCCAAAAATATTTTCCCATTTTTACATAACCGTTTTCATCAAACTCAACTCCTTCACTTCGAAGGAGTTCTTCCATTAAATGAATATCTCCAAAATGCACTTTACCCGTAAGTGCACCTAAACGATTCACAACTCTATGGCAAGGTAATCCCGATTGTGTTGCGCCATTTAACGCCCAGCCAACAGTTCTTGCAGATGATCTTATTCCGCAGACTTCAGCTATTGCACCATAGGTTGTTACTTTTCCTTTTGG
>VEPI01000146.1:11156-14461 GCA_012026935.1 Melioribacter sp.
CTTCTTTGTCCGTCAAACTCGGCGTAATAAACTTGCTGCCAAGGACCGAAATCAAGTTGGCCGTTTGTTACCGGAATAATTACCTCGTGATGAACAAGCATACTTTTCAAATGTGCATCGCCGTTATCTTCTCCGGTTCTATGATGACGGTAATCGGATTTAAATGGTGCAAGTTTTTCCAACCATTCATCAATATCTTGAATCAACCCGCTCTCTGCATCGTTAACATATACTCCGGCTGTAATATGCATTGCAGAAACCAAGATCATTCCTTCATTGATTCCGCTTTTCTTTAATGCTTTTTCTACTTCACCCGTGATGTTTATGTATTCTCTTTTCTTGGAAGTATTAAACCAAAGATATTCTGTATGGAATTTCATTTTAATTCTGAGAAAATTTTAGAAGATATTCTTTAATAAAATTATTTATCTCGCCATCCATAACACCCTGCGTATCAGAAGTTTCATAATTTGTTCTGTGATCTTTTACCATATTATACGGATGAAAGACGTAAGAGCGGATCTGACTTCCCCACTCAATCTTCATTTTTGTTTTTTCAATTTCATCTGCAGCGGCGGTTTGCTTTTCCAATTCAATTTGATAAAGACGCGAACGCAGCATTTTAAACGCGTTGGTTTTGTTTTGAAGCTGTGATCTTTCGGTTTGGCACGCGGCAACAACTCCGGTTGGAATGTGAGTAATTCGCACTGCGGTTTCAACTTTGTTTACATTCTGTCCGCCTTTACCGCCGGAACGGAATGTATCAATTCTTAAATCAGCGGGATTAATATCTATTTCGATTGTATCGTCAACTTCAGGGATAACAAACACCGATGCGAACGAAGTGTGGCGGCGCTTGTTGGAATCGAAAGGAGAAATGCGGACGAGACGATGCACACCGTTCTCCGCTTTCAAATATCCGAAAGCAAATTCACCTTCAACTTCAATAGTTGCACTTTTTATTCCGGCTCCGTCACCGTCAAGCCAATCAACTAAATTCATTTTGTAACCGTTCTGCTCGCCCCAGCGCAAATACATTCTCATCAACATCTGCGCCCAATCTTGAGATTCCGTTCCGCCTGCACCGGAGTGAATTGTCATAATGCAATTCTTATCATCATCTTTGCCGCTGAGCATACTTTTAAGTTCTATGTCGGAATAAGATTTTTCAAGCGCGTCTAATTCCGTTTCGATTTCGCTGACTAATTTTTCGTCTTGCTCGGCTTCTGCAAGTTCGATAAACTCTCTAAGATTTTTTTGCTGTGCATCTATTTTATTCCACGCATCAACCCAGATTTGCAGTGATTTTGATTTTTGAAATACTGATTGTGCGTTCTTCTGATCGTTCCAGAAGCCCGGCGCTTCGGATTGTTTTCGGATTTCTTCGATTTGTTTTTCTTTATCGGCTAACTTAAAGATAACCCCGTAGGTTTTCTATTTTCAAAGTATAAACATTTAATCGTTTCAATTGTTCTTCAAACATTGTTTCTCCTTTTTGATTTCTGTTTGTCATTCCGAGCGAAGCGAAGGAATCTATTCGTTTAGATTGCTTCATTCGTCCAGAAAAGCCGGACTCATTCGCAATGACATATTAAAATTATACTTCAATTTCCATTCTTAACAATGCCGCGGCAAGAGTCTTGCCTTGAGCATCATGTTTCAACGAAACTGTTCCGCCGCCGCCAAGTGTATTGTGCAACAAAAAATTAAGCGCGCGGATGTTCGGCATTTCAAACCGTTCGACTTTACCGAAGCAAATTCCTTCAAAGTGTTTCTTAACTCTTTCGGTTGTCAAATGCTTTTCAATAATTTCATAACCTTTGTCGTCGTATGCAACGATTCCGACATTGGCAGCATCGCCTTTATCGCCGCTGCGTCCGTGTGCAATATCTATTAATTTTATTTTCATTTTTTATTCCTTTGCGCTTTCTCCGCGACTTCTTTGCGGTCTTTGCGGTTAGCTTTTCCCTCAGAGATCGCTATGTAGTTATTATCTCAACTTTTGGATGAACAAGTTTTTTCGGCATCAATGCGGGCCAGTAAGCAATCACTTCATTTGCTTTCGGGCGACCGCCGGCAAATCCTGTTACACTTGGCGGACCAGTTAGAATCAGCGGCGCAATTTCTTTACTGAACGCTTCGATATCATGATGATTACCGCTTCGAACACCAACGCGCAATACAACTTCATTAATTTCATTTTGTTCGGTTGCCAATGGACCGTGACAAGCATTCACACCAAGAAATTCTGTTCTGATTTCATCAAACTTCAATCCCAAATCTGAAAGACGCGTGCGCAAAATTTCATCTGCTTTCTTTGCTTTCTCCAATGCATCCGGCCAACTGTAAGTTAAATTTCCGATTGCAGTGTAACCGTCGTTATACGCCATCGAAACTTTGAAAAGATCTGTCGCCGGCTTTCCTTTGATTCCGAAAACTTTCACTCTATCTTTTTCCAACTGCTCAAGTTTGATCGAAGTGAAATCCGCAACACATTCCGGCGTAATATAATTTGTCGGATCGCCGATTTCATACATCAACTGTTCACTCACTGTATCAACGGAAACCATTCCGCCTGTGTTCTCATGTTTCGTAATTACAATTTCTCCGTTCGGATAAGCTTCCGCAATCGGGAATCCAATATGCGCGAGATCGGGAACAGACCGCCAGTCACCAAGAAAATTTCCGCCGCTCGCTTGACCGCCGCATTCGAGAATATGTCCTGCTATTGTGCCCGCGGCAAGTTTATCCCAATCATCCCAAGACCATTTGAATTCATGAATCATCGGCGCGTAAGTAAGCGATGTGTCCGTCGTGCGTCCGGTAATAATAATTTGCGCACCTTTTTTCAGAGCTTCAACAATCGGTCGTGCGCCAAAGTAAACATTGGCACTTATCAATCTTTCTTTTACATCGGTAATCTTTTGACCGGATTCCATGTTATCCAAACCCGCGCCGCGTTTCAGCAGATCATCGAGCGAATCCAAAATATCATCGCCGGTAACCACGCCGATTTTCAATCCTTTGATTCCTTGTTTGTGCGCGCACTTAACAATTTCTTCAACACAGCCCATTGGATTGGCACCGCCGCCGTTCGTAATTACTTTTATATTTTTTTCGGCAATGTGGGGAAGTATCTCTTTCATAATCTGGATTAAATCTTTTGCATATCCCGCAGCCGGATTTCTTTTTTTCTGTTTCTGCATGATGGACATCGTAACCTCGGCAAGAAAATCCATCATCAGATAATCAATTGGACCTTTGGTTACTTGCTGAAGCGGAATTGACTGAAGATCGCCCCAGAA
>VEPI01000136.1 GCA_012026935.1 Melioribacter sp.
GTTATACCATTTATATGAGTTGGATATGATCAAATCAATTAGGTTATTGATAATTCCTGTGCTAAGTATATACTCGTTTTCAAATCACAATAACTGCATAGCGCAAGACACGATTAAGTTCGTCAATGTTGGAAATCAAGTTTGGATGACGGAGAATTTAAATGTGAGTAGATTCCGAAATGGTGATTTAATACCGGAGGCAAAAACCGATGATGAATGGGAGAAAGCCGGACAAGAAGAAAAACCAGCTTGGTGTTATTATGATAACAATCCAGAGAATGGAAAAAGATATGGAAAGCTTTACAACTGGTATGCAGTTAATGATCCAAGAGGATTGGCTCCAAAAGGTTGGCACATACCTAACATTTATGAGTTTGAAACTTTTGTATCTCTCATACTCAAAGATGATGACGGTTTGAAAGCATTCGAACAAGGAACTGAAAAAGGTGTTATTACAAATAAAAGTAGATTTTCAACATTATTTGGCGGTCGCCGAAGACCCCAAAATGACTTCGTATTAATAGGGCAACTTACTTGCTTTTGGAGCTCTACAGAGAATGATCAATTAGCAGCTTGGGATGTTTTAATAGGTAAGGATAAAAGAAGTATCCGTTTTGATTCTCGTCCTATGGAATGTGGTCATAGTGTTCGCTGCTTATTAGGTGAAAGAGAAATTTCTGAAACTAAACCTAAACATAAAGCCGTGCTCGATACAACTTTTAATAGTGGTTCAAAAGTTACTTTTAACAAATTGACAAAAAAAACAATAAACGATTTAACTGTGTTGGGAAAATTATGGGGTTTTCTTAAATACTATCATCCTTCAGCTTCTAATGGAGAACTTAATTGGGATTATGAATTATTCCGCGTCATGCCGAAGGTTCTAAAATCTAACTCAAAAGAAGAACGCAACAAAACATTGTCTCAATGGATAAATCTTTTAGGTGCAATAAAAGAAAAACAAGAATCTTCTATTCTTGATTATACCAAAATCAAATTTATGCCAGATATTAAATGGATAGAAGATGAAACAGAACTTGGGAAAGAAATCAATACTCAATTGAAAGAAATCAAAAATGCGAAACGAGATTCCAGTAATTTTTATATTGGCATCAACTATACCTTTGAAAATGAAAATCCTTACAAGAAATGGATACTCCCAGATGTCGGTTTTAGATTACTTGCTCTCTTCCGTTACTGGAATATTATTCAATATTATTATCCTTATAAAAATTTAATTGTAGAAGATTGGAATCACGTTCTTCAAGATTTTATACCAGAGTTTGTGAAATCAAGTAATGCATTGGAATATCATTTAACCATTCGTAGGTTGATAGAAAAAATTCCAGACACGCATGCAACTATTACTGGCTATGATAGAATAATTAATGATTACTTGGGCAAGTATAGAGCCGCTTGCAAAATCTCATTTATAGAGAATAAAGCCGTTGTTACAGATATTTATTCTAAAGTTGATTCAACCATTCAGCTTAAAATTGGTGACATTATTGAGAAAGTTAACGGTGAAAGTGTTGATGATATTGTCAAAAGAAAACTTTCAATTTACCCGGCTTCAAATTATCCGACTAAACTTAGAAACATTTCTTCTGATATTTTACGAGGTAATGATGAATACATTTCTATTACTTATTTACGCTCAGGTAATATTAAAACTGAAAAAGTAAAATGTGTCAATGTGGCACTGATTTCCACTATACCTACAATTGATAAAAAATATTCGAAAATATTGGATAACAACATTGGGTATTTATTTCCCGGTACCATAAATAATTCTGAACTACCTGAACTAATGAAAAGCTTTCTTAAGTGTAAAGCAATAATAATAGATTTTAGATGCTATCCGTCTGATAACGTATTTGATTTAATAGAGTATTTGATACCTGCTCCGACACAATTTATGAAATTCTCGATGGTAAATTTGGTAATGCCCGGTATGTTCATTTTTAACGATCCCCAGACGGTTGGAAAGAATAACCCAGACTATTTTAAAGGCAAGGTCGTGGTTATTGTTAACGAAATAACTCAAAGTTCTGCTGAATTTTATTCAATGGCATTAAGAAAGGCACCGAGAGCTACTGTTATTGGAAGCACGACTGCTGGGGCTGATGGGGATATTCGCGATATTATTTTACCTGGAGGTATCAAGACACGGATTAGTGGCTTTGGTGTTTATTATCCCGATGGAGGAGAAACTCAAAGAATAGGTATTGTTCCCGACGTTGAAATAAAACCAACTATAAAAGGATTAATTGAGGGAAAAGATGAATTGCTTGAAAAGGCAATTCAAATAATCATTGATGATAAATACAAGTAATTGGTATAACAAGCCGCTCAACACGGACAGCGTATTCAAAGCGGCATTGTTGTAATAACAAATATGAGTTTACAAAAGTAGGTTGCTTTTAAAAGTAGTTTGTTCTAAGAAACATTTTTTATAAATAAAAGTTGTTGCAGTTAATTGGCATTCTTGTTCTGGGCTGCCGGTTAGCGGCAACGTCGTTA
>VEPI01000134.1 GCA_012026935.1 Melioribacter sp.
AAAAAATATAATACCCGGCTATGGAAAGAAAATTTTTGAAGAAGAAAAATTAACAACATGGTTCTGCTGTCTTTCAATTAGAATTGGGACACACAAATGAAAATAACATTAAATTTAATTTTCTCGCTTGTTCTTGTAGCTACTATTGTAATATCGGCTTTTACATATATACAAGTTCAAAATGAACGGGATAGGTTAACTCATGAATTAGATGTGCGTGCTGTTATAATGGCTGAAAGTTTACAAGAATCGGTAAAGGAACTTTTACGGGTGAATTCCTCTGTAAGATTAAAACGCTTAGTTGAAAGATTTGGAGGGCGTGACAGACTTATTGGTGTTGCAATATATGATAGTAAAGGTACAAGTCTTATCTCCAGTATTGGTTCATTAACAACTCTACCGGATTCTATTACGCACATTCACGAATCCATTTTACGCGGCGAAGGTATAGCATCATTTAATTCACTTGACGGTAAATCAATACACTCATATGCAATTCCGCTTTTCCTCGAAGAAAAGACAGTCGGAGCTCTTCTAGTAATTCATGACGCATCATTTATTGATGCAAGAATTAATAGTATTTGGCAGAATAATTTTGTTCGCCTCTTAATTCAAACGATTCTTATAATTATCACAACAGTTTTAGTTGTAAAATGGAGTATTGCAGGATTTATTAAAAAGGTGGTAACGTGGATGAAAAATATAAGGACAGGTAAAACACATCCGCAATCACAGATATTAAAAGGAAATATCTTTAAACCTTTAGAGGAAGAGGTAACACTATTGGCTAAAAGTCTTTCCTTAGCAAGAGCCAGCGCTGAAGAAGAAGCTCGCTTGCGATTACAAGCAGAATCCGTTTGGACAGCACAGAGATTAAAAGAATTTGTCCAGCAAGAAATAAGCGATAAGGATTTAATAGTAGTTTCAAATCGTGAACCCTATATGCACGTACGACAAGGATCAAATACCGAGTGTATTGTTCCGGTCGGTGGTTTAGTTACAGCTTTAGACCCAATATTAAAAGCATGCGGAGGTATTTGGGTAGCACATGGAAGCGGGGATGCTGATCAAGAGACATCCGATGAAAAAGGAAAATTATCTGTACCGCCTGAAGAACCGCTTTATCAGTTACGTAGAATTTTTTTAACTAAAGAAGAAGAAGAAGGTTATTACTATGGTTTTTCTAATGAAGGCATTTGGCCCCTTTGTCACATAACGCATACCCGGCCAACTTTTCGATTGCAAGATTGGATTCATTATCAAATGGTTAATAAAAAATTTGCCGAGCAAATTCTTGATGAAATAAAAAATAAAAAAAATCCCCTAATTTTGATACAAGACTACCATTTTGCTTTACTACCCTTGTTATTAAAATCGAAAAGACCGGACGTACGTATTGCTCTGTTTTGGCATATTCCATGGCCCAACCCGGAAGTTTTCGGAATCTGTCCGTGGAAAAAGGAAATCTTGTTAGGACTGCTTGGTGCGGATTTAATCGGCTTCCATATTCAGTTTCATTGTAATAACTTTCTTGAAACCGTTGACAGGTTTTTAGAATCTAAAATTAATTGGGATCAATTTACCATTCAACGCCGTGGTGGTGTAACTTTAGTAAAACCTTTTCCGATAAGCATTGACTTTCCTAGTATTGTTCAGGATGAAACGAATGCTACTCACTCTAAAGATGAGTTAAGAGAAATAGTATTTAAAAAGATTGGACTTAGAGCCAAATATTTAGGTGTTGGAGTTGATAGGATTGACTATACAAAAGGAATAGTCGAGAGATTTAAAGCCGTTGAAAGACTTTACGAAAAATACCCCCAACTAATCGGGCAATTCACTTTTGTAGAACTTGGTGCACCAAGCAGAACTCACATTAAACAATATCATGATTTGATGGCGGAACTGGATGAAACTGTTGATAAAATTAATTGGCGTTTTCAAACTAAAAATTGGAAACCAATCATTTTCTTAAAAGCCCATCATAATCATAAAACAATCAATCTATTCTACAAAACTGCAGATGTATGCATGGTAACTTCTTTACATGATGGTATGAACCTGGTATCTAAAGAGTTTATAGTATCACGTGAAGATGAAGATGGGGTATTAATACTTAGCCAATTTACAGGTGCCTCAAGGGAATTACACGATGCAATTATTGTAAATCCTTACAGTATTGAGGAAATGGCGGAGTCAATATATACAGCCCTAAATATGAATTCTAAAGAACGTTCCGAAAGAATGAAACTTATGCGATCAATTATTAAAGAGCGTAATATATATCGTTGGGCAGCAAATATTATTACAGCTCTTTCCAGATTAAGAACCACGATTAGCGACGGAGAAAATTAATAATAATGTCTACACCGGAATATTTATTTGAGAGAAGAAACAAAGCCGGCAGCCGGTTAATAGATAAGATTACTTCTCAACGTAAAATTATCTTGTTACTCGATTACGACGGAACACTTGTCCCCATTAAAAAGAAACCATCACTTGCCTTATTATCAGCAAGCATGCACAAGTTACTTAAAACATTAGCAGCCCATTCCAATTTTATTGTTATTGTAGTTACTGGCAGATCATTTTCAGATATAAAAAAATTGATAGGAATAAAAAATATAATTTACGCTTCCAACCATGGATTCCAGATTTCAGGTAATAGAATAAAATGGATACATCCCGGTGTAGAACGTAATCTTTCGAACATAAAAAAGATTTCTTTCTCATTGAATGATGCTCTAAAATCATTTCCGGCAACATTTGTGGAAGATAAAAAACTGACTTTAAGCGTTCATTTTCGAAATGAGAAAAACAATTTCATCCCGGTTGTAAAAAAAATTGTAGCAAAATCTATTCAGCCATTCCAAGAAAATATTATTAAGACAACGGGCAAAAAAGTTATAGAAATAAGACCAAATATTAATTGGAACAAAGGCAAAGCAGTTTTGAAAATATTAACCATGCTTCAACATAGAAAAAATAAAAATTCCGTCATTTGCCTTGGCGATGATAAAACCGACGAGGATGCATTTAGAGCATTAAAGAATAAGGCGATTACCATACATGTAGGAAGCAAACGAAATACACAAGCCCATTTTTATCTGTATAATTCAAAGCAGGTAAAAACATTTCTAGAAATGATACTTTTACAGAATAAGATTAAATTCCCAATGCTGTCAGGTTAACAATTTTTTTTTATAAACCCGGCTATCCCGTAGCGACGATTCAAAATCGGTGAAAGGAAATTTAACATTTTGCTTCTCACTTGTTATGCTTTGTGCGGTACCCACTTAGTCAAATATTTTCTTTCTGCCCTTTTGCCCAAATAGATATGTATTTGTTAAAAATATTTGATTTAGAAATAAAGCCTATGTATTCATCCCTATCGGTAACTGCTAAATTCCATAGTTGCGATTCTTCAAATATTTCAATGGCTTTGTTAATATCTTCATTGAGATTAATTGTTTTGAAATTAGGATTCATAACATCATCAATAAGAATAACATTATGTGCCTCAAAATCAAGCATAACCTCTCGAATATCATCAAGAGTAATAACACCAATTAATTTTTTCTTTTCATCAACAACCGGAAATAAATTTCTTTTAGTAAGGGGTATTTTTTTAACTAATTCTTTTAAAGTGGTACCGGGTTTTAAAATAAGAAAGTCGCTTTCAACCAAATCACCTACTTTCAATTGCTGATTAAAATATTTCTCTTTTTCAGATCTGAACTTAATTCCTTTTTCCGCTAATGCAGTTGTATATATAGAGTGAGGATGGAAATATTTTGAAATAAAAAAAGATAAAGCGGTAACAATCATTAAAGGAACAATTAATGTGTACCCACCTGTAATTTCTGCAATTAAGAATATACCGGTTAAAGGTGCATGTAAAACTCCGCATAGTACACCGGCCATTCCAACAACAATAAAATTTTGATAGTTAAGTTCGGCAACACCAAAATATTTCATTGTATGAGCTAAAATAAAACCAGTTAATGCACCCATGAAAAGAGACGGTGCTATAATACCTCCGTTTCCACCTGAGCCAATTGTTAATGAAGTAGCTATCACTTTTGTAAAAATTATTAGTGCAATAAAAATAATTAATGAAAGATCTTTATCTGCGAATGAATTGAAAAAACTATTATCCAAAAGT
Organism: Melioribacter sp.; assembly: GCA_012026935.1. Lineage (GTDB taxonomy): Bacteria > Bacteroidota > Ignavibacteria > Ignavibacteriales > Melioribacteraceae > Fen-1258. The sequence continues at coordinate 4,166 of VEPI01000134.1, forward strand.
TGGTTGTAATTACCTGCAAGTAACTTAATTATACTTGAATAGCCTTCACCGAAAAGCGGGGGGAAAAAATAAATTAAAACGCACAGCAATATTCCTCCAATAATAGCTTTCGTATATTGCTTCTTAAATCTTTCAGTACTTTTATCCAATAAAAATGAAATTTTGATTACGTATAATGAAATAAGTCCGCAAATAATTCCCAACAACATATAAAATGGAATTGCATAAAGATGCCAACCCTCTGTAACTAAATAAAACAACTGTCCGCTGTAGAGGAATTTTGAGAGTACAGCCGAAGATGCCGATGCAATTAGAAGAGGTATGAATGAAGATACAGTTATTTCCGGTAATAAAACTTCAAACGCAAAAATTACACCGGCAATAGGGCTATTAAAAATTGCAGATATACCCGCAGCCGAACCGCATGCCAATAATAATGTTCTTGTTTGATAATTTAACTTAAAACCTTGAGCAAGATTGGAACCGATAGATGCACCAATTACAACTATTGGCGCTTCTAATCCTGCAGAACCACCTGTTCCGATTGTAATACCGCTTGTTAGCAAATGAGAAATTATTTTACGACTTGGTACATTAGCTTTTTGTCTAATTATTAAATATATGATGTGACTTAATCCCTTTTCAATCTTTCCTCCGAATAGAAGATTTACTATGAAGACTGATAATAGAATTCCAATTAAGGGGGTTAACGGCAATATAAATTTTAAGCCGAGTTCATTAATAAATATTCTAGGTTCCTGTTGGAAGAAATAAACCAATTTTTTAAGAAGCACTGAAGCTAAACCGGATAATATTCCGACAATCACACTGGCAAGAACTATAAAAGTTTTGTATTCAATTTTCTTTTTTAGAAAAGAGATAAGTCGAATTATAGATTCTTTCATGTTAAAAGTACTCATATAAAAATCACCTTTGCAGAGCGGACTTTCTATTTTATTTTTATCACAATAGACGTCACATCATCATATTGAGGAGTTTTGCCGCGGAAGTCATTTAACTTTTTTATTAAGGTATTTTGAATCTCTGAACAACTATTATTCGAGTGATCAAGTAATAATAATTTCAATTTTTCTTCGCCAAATTGTTCATCATACTGATTCATCAATTCCGTCACTCCGTCGGAGTAAAAGAAAAATAAATCATCCGGTTTGAATTGAATTGTAATTTCTTCTAAAGAAGATTGAAATAGCTCTCCCCTTTCCAAACCAACGCCTATTCCTGATGGTTGAAACTCTTCAACAATTTTATTCCGAATTCTAATTAATGGGGTATGACCGGCGCGGCAAAATTTTATTGTGCCTTCTTCAATATCAAATAATGCTAATGAAACTGTAATGAACCAATTCTTTTCAATATTCTCATAGATCTTTTTATTCACTTCAATTAGAATCTCACTCGGTGATTTACCTTCGGTACAATAAAGCCCGACCATGGTTTGAAGTTTCGACATATAAAACGAAGCACTTAATCCCTTACCGGATACATCTCCTATCACAACAAACAATTTTTTATCTGAAATTTTTATCAGATCAAAATAATCGCCGCCAACATGCATGGCAGGAATCATTTTACCAGCGATATCGAGCCGATCAATCTTAGGGAAAGTTTTCGGCAAAAGTGTCTCTTGAATTCTACGTGCGTTTTCCAAATCTCTTTCAAGTTTTTGTTTCTCTGCCTCAGATTCATAAAGACGCGCATTATCAATCGAAATTGCTGTTTGTGTTGCCGCAGCAATCAACAGATCTAAGTCTTTCCCGGCAAATTGAGAACCCGATTGCTTAAGTCCGAATAATAAAAATCCAATGATTTTCGACTTAATAAAAAGAGGAATTATTGTATAAATATTTTCAGAGAGGAATTTTTCTGACGACTCTTCCAACACTTCCTTAAAATCCTGGCGCTCAAGAACTTGTTTCTTTCCAAATTTATTACACTCCAAACAATAATTTGCTACGCGGAAGTCATTATCAACAATATTCAAATCTAAATTGTTAATTCCCTTGTGCCGAATGAGATTGAAAGAATAATCTTCATTTTTTAAAAGAAGTCCAAAAGTTTGAATACGAAGCGAGTGAACAAAAAGTTCTTGGATTGAATCGAAAATATTTTCTTTTCCAACAGTACTTGCAATTTCACTGCTGAATTTTAACAGTGCTTTTTGAAATGTGAATTGTTCAGGATAAAATTTTTCCGTAAGAATATTTTGGAATTTATCTTTAGTAGATTGAAATACAAAAGAAAAGACTACGAATACAGCACCCGCAATCATTACCTGATATTCTGTACCAACTGCACTGCTAACCAACTGTCCTAACAAATAAATAACAAAATAATAGATGCCCGCAACAGTAAATGTTGCGACACCATAAACAATTGCATTCTTTACAAAATCTTTAATATCCATTAAGGAATATTTAAAGATAGAATAACCAAACGCGATAGGAACAACAGCAATAAGTAAAATCGGTGTAAAGTATTGAGGGTTGTTAAATGCTAGTCCGGCAATTGGCTGTGCTAAAAAGGTGAAATATATTCTAGCTAGAACAGCAATAAAGAAAGCAATAAGAATTATTAATATTGGCTTTCTATCTTCTTTTGTCGGTAACTTAAAATAAGTTATTGCCAAAAGAATGAATGCTAAAACAAATAAAGCAAACCCTATATAAAATAATGCATTACCTAAGACATTTGAGACAGGAGTTTTTCTAACTGAGAAATATTCATAACCGATTAGCAAATAGTAGAAAAGGAAAATCCCAAAACTAATTTTGCCGATTATCAGTTTGAACCATTTCTTCGAAACAAATGAATACTCACGCGGGAACACGCTAAAAAAATGTACCAATGAGACCGGGAAAAAGACTGTTCCCAGTACGATACAAAACGCTACCAATACAATCAAAACCGGATTATTGAAAATTACATTTTCGACTTGCTGACCGCGGTAAACAAGTGCAGTTGTAGAAAAGAAAACCGAAAAAATTGCGACTCGATAAAATAAATTCTGAATTTTCCCTTCAGGTTTAGACATCACTACGACAAAAGCTACAATTAACCAGATAAAAGAAAGTAGTGTAACACCCAATCCGTTTATATCAATCAATTTTTTTACAAATACATTTGTTTCAAACTCCTTTCCGTTTTTTTGAACAGTATATGTTGCATAGTCTCCATAAGGGATTTTATCAAGAATTTTTGTAGCGTTTAAGTTGTTTGAGGCTGGTATCCCGTCAATAGCAAGTAGTAAATCTCCATCACGGATTCCTGCCTGCCATGTAACCCCGTTAACTTTCACTTGTTCAAATGTTATAATTATTTTACCATTACTCTTCTTCTCTGTCCACAAACATTCGTCATTAGATTGGGCAGTTACATTAAAGATGAAATAAAAGTTAAAAAAAGATAGTATAGCAAGAAGCGCTGTTGAGATTACAATCAATATCTGCTTCTGCTTTGTATAAAATTTTTTAATGTTGTTAAACATTATTTCACCTTTATAACTAAACTTGTTATATCATCAGATTGTTCGGCCCCATGCGTGAAATCTTCAACATTGGATTTAACATGTGCTAAAATATTTTGAGCGCTCTCTTCGTATTTCTGTAATGCTAAAGTCTCCAATCTTTCATCGGAAAATTCTTCCCACTTATCATTCATAGCTTCAGTGATTCCATCTGTAAAAAGAATAATTGCATCACCACTTTCAAGCTGAATAGTTTCTGAAATATATGGAATCATAGTTTCCATAACGCCTAGAATCATTCCGCCTTTTTTAAGTTTTGTAATATTTGAGTTCCTTATATGAAGAGGAGGATTATGACCTGCATTTACATAAGTAAGTTCTTTTTTTGCATTATCAATTATTCCCCAAAAGAAAGTAATAAAACTTCCCATAGTTGTATTTTCAGCTACAAGATCATTCATTAAACCGGTAGCTTCTGCAAGCTGCATTTTCATTTTGCATATTGATTTTAAGAATGCTTGAATGTTTGCCATCAACAATGCAGCAGGTACTCCTTTACCTGAGACATCGGCAATTGCGAACAAGACTTTATCTTCATCTAATTTTACAATATCATAATAATCGCCGCCAACCATACGAGCAGATTTATTAAATGCGGCAATTTCAAAATTGGAAAATTTAGGAATTGATTTGGGTAAAAGATTATTCTGAATATTTCTTGCGGTTTCCAAATCTTTTTCAAGCCGCTGTTTCTCAAGTGTTTCCTTAAAAAGACGCGCATTTTCTATTGAAATAATTGCAAGACTTCCAACAGAAGAAACAAATTCAATATCGGATTTAGAATACTGAAGCTCATTCTTCCTTTTGCCGAGGAGAATTAATCCTTTAGTTTCACCCTTGATCTGCATCGGTACAATAAGGTCAACACCTACTTCGGCAAATGGTTTATAATTATCAACTAATTCGGGTCTGGTAAGCGCTTTGGTAAATTGGTGTGGTTCACATTGTTTGAGTGAATTTCTCAAATGATTTTCATCAAATCTATTATCAAGAAAGTATGGTGAATTCGTTGCACATGATATAACAGCATATTTAGAAACCAGCATTTGCCCGATTAATGAATACACGAGCATTTTGCTAACCATTTCTATCTGCAATATGCCGCTGAATTCTTTGCTAAGATCAAATAGAGAGCTAAGCTGATTTACCTTTGCATCCAGATCACGGTTTACTCGTTTTAATTTTTCTACCATTATTGAATTCTCAATAGCAGTTGATCCGACATTGAGAATTGTTTTTAAAAAATTAATGTCCTCTTCTTCGTAATGTTTGCCTGTTAGTCTTTGGCCAAGAATTAATATTCCTTTTAATCCTTCGGATGATTTAATGTCCTGAACAATCGGAAAATTATTCTCTTCAATATAAGTGCTCAGTTCACCGCTTGTTTCATAATTGTTAATTGTAATTTTGGGAAATTTAGAAATAATATTATTTGGAATTCCTTTTGATACTTTTACTTCAAAATAATTTTCATCGTTTAGAAGTGCAATTATTCCTTTCGTAGTATGGAATTTTCCAAAACAGGTTAGAAGAATATTGTTAAGGCTAAAATTTAGATCGAGAGTAGAATTTATAAGATTGCTGAAATCAACGAGAGCTGAAAAATTTCTTAGGGCCGCATTATTATCTATTTGCTGCATGCCTAATTTGATAGATATTTAACTAATATGACTTGATTCTTATTTCCGCTAAGAGTAGAATAATTTACTTCATCCATAAGTTTTTTTATTAAGAACATTCCAAGGCCGCCAATCCGTTTTTGTTTGTAATATTCACGTAGATCGGGCTCAGGTACTTTATTCGGGTCAAAATGTGATCCTTCATCGGTTATAGAAATACTGAATTTCGGGTCATTAAATTTTATCTTAATTAGTATATTTCCTTCGGGAGAATATTTATATGCGTGTTTAATTATGTTGGTACAAGCTTCGTCAACAGCAAGTATTATCTTGCCGGTAGAATCTTCAGAGAATCCGCTTTGATTTGCAGCAGATTTTATAAAATCTCTTATGACGGCAAGATTGTCGGTTGTGCTTTTAACGAGAAGCTCTTTCTCAAATATTTTGTTTACAGAATTCAAGTTTATCCTTGATCGCTAAATTTGTGAACAGCTTCTTTTTCTTCTTTGTAGAATTCGTACAAAATAGGAAATCCTAAAAGATCGAAAATGTTGTAAACATTTTCCTTCATGTTGGAAAACTTTATGTCGCCTTTGTTTTCCCTCATAGTTTCCACATATGCCATAAAGACACCTAGACCCGCACTGCTGATATATTTCAACTCGTCGAAGTTAACAACGACCTTAAACTGTTTTTCCACAAGCAGTTTGTTGAAAATATTTTCTAGCTCGGGCGCTGTGTGGGCATCGAGATACCCTTTCACATCAATTACACTTACAGAACCGACATCCCGTAAGTTTACATTGAACTCCGCCATTAAATATCTCCGCTTTTATTAATTATTTTGATTCCACTTAAATAATACAAGTGTGATGTCATCATGTTGAGAATGATTTTTTGAAAACAAACTTAACTCTTTCATTACTTCATTTGAAATTAAATCCAAACTTTTTTCACGATTATTAAGAACAATGTTGTCTAATCTATCATAACCGAAATCTTCTTCTTTATGATTCTTTGCTTCGGGGATACCATCAGAATAACATATAATAATATCATTATTCTTTAATTGAATTTCCATCTCTTTTAGTGAGGAAGCGAAACCGGGATTGTAATCAAGCCCAAGTCCAATGCCAGGTGGCTGAATGCTCTGTATTCTTTCTCCGCTGCATAGTAATATCGGTGTATGTCCTGCTCTTGCAAAATTTAGCGTTCCATTTTTTTTATTAATAATACCGTAAATAGCAGTCACGAAATTTCTCTTATCCAAACTTCTTTTTAATGTATCATTCGCTTTAATCAAAAGCTCTTTCGGGTTTGTAATAATTTTTGATAATGATTCGAATATACCCTTAACTTCTGCCATAATAAACGCCGAGCTGATTCCCTTTCCTGATACATCGGCAACAACAAAACCGAGAAGGTCATTACTAAGTTCAAAGAAATCATAGTAATCTCCCCCAACTTCAAATGCCGGAACAAATAGAGCGGAAATCTCAAGTCGGTTAGAAGTGGGGACTGTACTTGGAAGAATTTTCTTTTGAATATCCCGGGCTACATCAAGTTCTTTTTCTAATCTTTCTTTCTCGATTGATTCTTCTATCAACTTAGCATTTTCCAAAGCAACTGCGGCATAATCCGCAAATGCTTGAACAGTTTTTTTCTCATCTTGATCAAAATTATTTTCCCGATGTCTTGCAGCAAAAAGATATCCGTTAATTTTTTTGTGAACTTTAAGAGGTGCTATTGCAATTGACTTAAATAATTGTCCGCCGGCGTTAGTGTTTGACAGGATAGAATCAAATTGAACAATTTCAATTGAATCATAATTTTCGCCTGATCCTAAAAGATTATTTGTAATTTTATCCGCATCAACATACCCAATATTATGTACAGAACTTAACTCAATATTAATATCAGATTTTAATACAAGCCATGCAGAATCAGAATTACATACTCTTGTTGTTATTGTAGTTATAGTTTCCGCTAATTCCTTAAAATCAAATACCTGTGTGATAAGGTTTGTTAAGTCCATCAAAGATGAAACTTCTTCGGCTTTTCTATCAAATGCTTCTGCCGTTGGTAAATGGAAAAGAGTTGTAAAAAATATTATACCAAAATTTATTGTCCCGTAAATCATAATCAGGCTCATTAATGTATGCAGCCCGGGAGAAAATGTATAAATGATTTGACGCATAATGCTATTATCAATAAATGTCGCAAAATTAATCCCGAATAAAGTGGACAGTATTACTGAGATTATTAATAAATAATATTTCTGTTTTTTTGTTAGGAAGGCGATCCATGAAACACGAGTCGAATTAAGACAAATTAGAACAATCGTTACTACATAGAATGCATCTTTCGGATAGTCAAATGAAGAATCAAATAGGATTAAGATATTAGAGAAAAAACTCAGCGCAAAAAAAATGAGCATAGTATTATAGAATGTGCTAAGATCTTTCTTTTGTCTAAGAAAAAATAATTCGCGGAATGTTGAAAAGATATAAACTATTGATCCGATAAAAACAAATGCTAATAAAACAGAAAACAGCGAATTGAAAAATCCAATTCCTTTGCTGCTATCGGAAGAACCTAAAATTGAATTTGTAATTGACACTATAAAGAAAATTAGAGCGGCAAGTATTCCGGCATTTAATACTAATGTTAAAGGAGAATCAACTTTAGCATTTAAGAACTGATGAAGATAATGATAAAGAAAAAAGACCGAGAGAAATACAAGTAACTCATTTATAATAGCAAGTACTACCGAATCATGAAGGGGAAAAATTAAGTTGAATAAAAAAAGTAAAATGGAAAGAAGAATTGCATTTTCTAATCCGCGGGAACGGGCAATATTTTTTAATTGGTTGCGCATATCTTACAATTTTGGGTTTAATATATTTATTATAATTGTAATAATGTTACTTCACTTTAGTAGAATCCTGTTTACGGTAATCATATTTTTTGAAATCCTTTTTCAATTTCATCATAGCTTCACGAATTTTGGCTTTTGTTGCTGAATCTTTTACAAAGTATTTATCACCATAAATAGAATCCATCTTTGCGCCAAACTCTTCAAGTTTGCTAAAATCTTTTTGAGAAAGCATTTCCATAGTTTTGTTAACAATTTCATATGGATCAATAAGCTTTAATTGTTCGTCATTTCCTGCATGCCGAGAAACTGATGTTTTTGGCTGCTTATATGATTTATTACGCGGGATATAAACGGGAATTGAAATATTTTTTAATTGTTTTGCGACCTCATTAAGTTTAATTCTAATGGTGTCGGAAATCATATTAGTAAAACCATTAACAGTTTCGGCTGGTATTACAACCTTAAACAGATTAGAGTCTAATTTAAACGAGTAATCGGATTCGGCTGCAACTGAGTGCTTATTATTCGATCTTTCAGGCATAACATCAAAATTAAATTCATATTTAGGAATATTCGGATGTCCAGCAATTTGACTTTGCTCAATTTCATTAATGTGCTTATTAAATTTTTCCTGATCCCAATTAAAAAAAGTTCTGGCAACTGTATCCGGAGAGATTAGAATATATTCGTTTTGAGGAATTTCTTTCGCCGAAACAATCATATTAGAAATTTTTTTGTTGTCGTAAAATTTATAAGCATTGGGAAAAAGTTCTTTCGATTTTGTTTCGTCAATTTTTTGTGCAAATGCTATAAGATCAGCAAGTACAGCCTGCTGTAAGACCGGTAGTTTTGGATTTACAGCAATTGTATTTTTATCATTTACCAATACGGATGAATAGATTTCTTTTTTATATGAATTTAAAATCGAATCTGCTTCAGCTTTTTGTTTTTCATTCAATCCAAGAAGTTTAACAAAAGTATCATAATTTCTGGTCTGCTGATTATACGAGGCGGGTCTTATTTCGTATATATTGTTACCTGGTTCATCTTTCGAAATTAACAGAACTTTATTTTTATTTTTATCAAGCGGAATACTTTGATATAGAGCAAAATTAAAAACATCCTCGCTGTTAATTTCAGTTTCAAAAAGAAGTGGTTTTAGATTTTGGGCTAATGCTAGTAAGTTATTTTTTCCGGCTTCAATTATTTTGCTGATATCCCTCCTATTATATTTGAAAAAAAACATCAGTGCTATAGTTAGAAGAAATAAAAATATATAGGGGATTATTTTTTTGAAATTAGCAAATCCTGTTACTTTTTTTTTTGCCTGTTCTTCCATTTGCTAAGCTCTTAATTCTTTTTGATATGGTTCTAAAATCAATTTTAAGTTTTCACGTGCACGAAATATTCTTGATTTAATTGTTCCGACTTCTGTTCCCATTTGATCTGCTATTTCTTTATAACTAAATCCATCAATATCTCTCAGCACAAGCGGCGTTCTCAATTTTTCAGGAAGCTTCTCAATCGCACTTCTTACCAAATTTGGGATATCAACATTTTCAGAAAAAGGGCCGGTACCATATTCAGTATCAGAATCTTTTATTGGAACAAAAATGCTTCGCACTCTTTTTTTACGAAGATAATCCCTGCATTTGTTAACTGTTATTCTATACAACCAAGTAGTAAATTTTGATTCAAAGCGAAATTCTCTGAGCTTATGATAAACACTAATAAAAACATCTTGGGAAATATCATCTACAAATTCCACATCACCCAGAGTTAAAAAAACCAGATTTCTAACCTTTTCCTTATGCTTGATAACAAGTGTTCGAAATGTTGAATCGTTACCTTTAATGAAGGCTTTAATTAATATAAAGTCCTCATCTCTCTCATCCCTGCCTTCACTAAAATCAAATGTTTCTTGGTCTTTTAATAAATCCATACTTTTAGACGATAATGGGGGTTTATTGTTCCTCCAAACTAATCATTTTCGAAATCATTTTTTTAAAAAGATACAGAGATAAAATGACTTTCTTTTTAGTCGAGTATTCAATAATTTACTTGTGAATATAATTATTTGTGAATTATTATATCCAATCAGTATTTTTTTTATTTTGATTATCATTGTAAAATATAATATCGCTATTAAACTTAAATTAAAATTCAGGAGTAACTATGAAGGTCAAAACAATTGAGAAATATGGGGCTGTTGTAATAGAATTAAAAGGAAATGTTATGGGCGGGCCTGAAGCTCAGGAATTCAGCGATACCCTTCATAAACTTATTGATGACAATAAGAAAAATGTTATTGTTGATTTAGCTGAAACAAAATTTATGAATAGTTCGGGACTTGGTATGTTGATAAGTGGTTACACAACTATGAAGAATGGCGGCGGTTCAATGAAACTTGCTAACGCTACTGAGAAAATCGAGAGTTTACTTGTAATTACAAAGCTCATTTCAGTTTTTGAACATTATACATCCGTTGAAGACGCTGTTAATAGTTTTAAATAATTCTTTGCAGAATTATTTTATTACTCCGGTATAAAAAAGCCGGAGTAATTTTTTCCTACCAAATTTTTAACCGAGGTATAGATGAGTGTTACTGTTCTTGTCGGCAGTCAGTGGGGTGATGAAGGAAAAGGAAAAATTGTAGATATCCTAAGTGAGCGATATGAAATTGTTGTGCGTTATCAAGGCGGGGCAAATGCCGGACATACAGTTCAAGTTGGAGATCAACAATTCATTTTACATCTTATCCCATCAGGTATATTACGCGAAAACGTTTTATGTTTTATTGGTAACGGTGTTGTTATAGATCCCAAAGCTTTACTTGATGAAATAAAATTATTGGAAGGAATGGGAATTAATATTGAAGGACGACTTTTTATAAGCCAAAATGCTCACTTGATTATGCCCTATCATAAACTGTTGGATTCAATTAGTGAAAGCGGAAATTCGAAAATTGGAACAACAGGCAGAGGTATTGGCCCGTGTTACATAGATAAATATGCGCGTAAAGGAATTAAGATTGTTGATCTATTAGATCGCAAAGTGCTTGAAGAAAAAATAAAATTTAATATTGAGGAAAAAAATAATTTACTTAGAAAAGTATATAATCAAGAAGAGCTTAACGTTGATGCGATTATAAAAGAATATATAGAATTTGATAAAGCTATTGACCCATATATAACTGACGTTCCAACAGTTTTGAACAATGCCATTGATGAGGGTAAGTCAATTTTATTGGAAGGTGCACAAGGTGCTTTGCTAGATGTTGACTTCGGCACTTACCCATTTGTTACTTCTTCAAATCCAACTTCCGGCGGTGCAAGTACTGGAAGCGGAATACCGCCAACAAAAATTTCTTCTGTTATTGGAATTGTAAAAGCATATACAACTCGAGTTGGCCTCGGTCCGTTTCCAACAGAGTTACTTGGAGAAGAAGGAGAGAATTTACGAAAAATTGGTGCTGAATACGGAGCAACTACAGGTAGACCAAGAAGATGCGGTTGGTTTGATGCCTTTCTTTTAAGTTACTCCCGGATGATCAACGGAATTGAACGTGCAGCAATTACTAAGCTTGATGTCTTAAGTAATTTCGATCAAATCAAAGTTTGTGTTGCTTATGAAATTCAAGGGAAAAGATTAAAATCTTTCCCATCTGATGTAAGCAAACTTATGAATGTAACCCCGATCTATGAAACGCTTCCTGGATGGAGAACTAATTTAACAAACATTAAGGATTACAACGATTTGCCTTCGGAAGCAAAAAATTATTTACAATTCATTTCACATGCAAGCGGGTTTGAGATCAGCATTATTTCAGTAGGACCCAAACGAGATCAGACAATAGAACTATAGAATAATTTTTACCATATCTATAATTTAATTAGCAAAATCCGTTTTCGTAAATTCCATTTAGAATTATTTCTCGTTGGAGTATAAAATGAAAATGACCGGCGGCCCTGCCTCAATGAATATTAAACTTGTACTAATTATTATCGGTGCAACGATTGCTCTGGGAACCCTTTATTACACTCAAAATCTAGTGAGTAGATTACAACAACGAGAAAAAGATATAGTTAAGTTATACGCCAGCAGTCTTGAATATAGCGCAAGTACTGAAACTATTAATGCTGATTTCACATTTGTTTTTCAAAATATTATTGGAAGAATTGATTTCCCTCTTATCTTAACAAATGACGTTGACCAAGTCTCTTCTAATGGAACCATAATCGGATTTAAAAACATTGATTATGACGCAAAACTCTCAAACGAAAAATTAAAAATTATCCTTCAAGAAAAAGTATTTGATTTATCAAAACAACACTCACCAATAATAGTTAAATCACCAACCGGAAAAATTTTATCGAAAATTTATTTTGGTGATTCTGAAATAATTCAACGTTTACGTTTTTATCCGTATTTGCAAATTTTATTTGCACTTGTCTTTCTGATAATTGCTTATACAAGTTTTAGTTATGTTAAGAAAAGCGAGCAGAGAAATATCTGGGTGGGAATGTCTAAAGAAACAGCTCATCAACTTGGGACGCCCATTTCCAGTCTTATGGGATGGAATGAAATGCTGAAAATGAATTATTTAAACCAGGATAAAGTTCTTGATATTTCGGAGGAGATTGGCAGTGATTTAACGCGATTAAGTAAAATCACAAAACGATTTTCAAAAATTGGTTCAAAGCCAGAATTAATTGATGAAAATCCATATAAAATAATTGAGAATGTTATCAATTATTTTCAACGACGCTTACCTCAGCTTGGCAAAAACGTATTAATTTCTGTTGAGGGAAACAAAGAACAAAAAGTAAAACTGAATACTGAATTATTTGAATGGGTCATTGAAAATTTGATTAAAAATGCACTAGATGCAATTGAAAACAAAGAAGGAAAAATTACTTTTAAAGTTGAGCATAACCGCAGTAAGATTGAAATTGAAATTACCGATAACGGTAAAGGGATAGAACACAACAGAAGAAAAGATATTTTCAGGCCTGGTTATAGCACTAAAAGAAGAGGTTGGGGATTAGGATTAAGTTTATCAAAAAGAATTATTGAAGACTACCATCACGGGAAAATTTTTGTTAAGCAGTCAATAATTAATACCGGTACCACTTTTAAAATTATTCTGAATTCAGCCGAAGAAATTACCTGAAAATTATTCCTCTGTAGCACACTTATACATTCCTTCCATCTGTCTGTTTAGTAACAAATAGCGGAATTCCATTCCAATTTTCAAGAATGCACCCATATCTATTCCCAAATTCAAGGATATGCACTACTCGTATCGAAGATATTACTATGATTTTCCAAATATTGTTTTGGTATGTTCTTTGAACAGGTAATGTGGCTCCAATTATTGAATGTGTTAAACCCTCCTATATAACAGATCAGACTGCTATGGTTCGCCCTCAACCATAGCAGTTTACTTTCCAAGATAATTCAAAACAATTGATGAATATCAAAGCATAATATTTTGTAAATTTGCCCCTCAAAATAATCTTCGTGATTTAATGAATAATTCCAATATTAAACGGCCTTCGTGGGATGAATATTTCCTAAAGGTTGCCATGCTCGTTTCAGAACGTGCCACATGCCCCAGAATGCATTGTGGATGTGTGTTAGTTAGAGACAGGCAGATCCTTTCAACCGGGTATAATGGCTCAATTCCAGGAGACAAGCATTGTGAAGACGACGGATGTATAATAGTAGATAACCATTGTATTCGGACTATTCATGCAGAAATGAATGCAATACTTCAGTGTTCTTCTCATGGCATTAGCACGCATGGATCAACAGCTTATATAACTAACATGCCGTGTACAAACTGTTCAAAAGCTCTTATTACTTCAGGTATCAAAGAGATAGTTATATTTTCTGATTACCATGATACCTTGGCGGAAGAATTCTTTAAGAAAGCGAATGTTAATATTAAAAGGTTATCAATGCCCAATAAAAATATTGAATATGATATTGAACGTTTTAGCTCAGCAAAAAAATTCAAATAATATTTAATGCTGATTGAGAAATACTAAATGAAATTAAGTAAGGAATATCTCCAGAAATATTTAAAGCCGGAAAATTTTTTTAACAGGGATCTCAGCTGGCTTGAATTTAACCGTAGAGTTCTGGAAGAAGCGCTCAATCCCGAATTGCCGTTATTAGACAAAATAAAGTTTATCTCTATTTTCTTTTCCAACCTAGATGAATTCTACATGATTCGCGTAGCGGGTATCAAAGAACAGTTACGTGCCAAAGTTATAGATACATCCATTGACGGATTAACTCCTATAGAACAGTTACGAAAAATAGAAAGTACAATTCAGCCAATGCTGAAACAGCTGTCGGATTTTTGGCGGGATGAAATAATTCCCCAATTAAAAGAAAATAAAATTAATATCTATAATAATTTAGATGCGATTTCTAAAGAAGAACGGGATGCTCTTGATCAATATTTTTTTAAGGAAATTTATCCTGTACTCACACCGTTAGCTTTCGACCCTGGCAGGCCATTTCCCTATATTTCAAATTTAAGTTTAAGCTTTGCTATACTAATTAAAAAACCTTCCGGTGAGAAACATTTCGCACGTGTTAAGGTTCCGGGTATTATTCCAAGATTACTCCGTATTGACAATATTGTAAAAACAAAATCTAAAAATGGTTCTAACGGCACTTACAAATACGTTTGGATATGTGATCTAATCAGATCAAATCTAAGTTTGCTTTTCCCGGGTCTCGAAATATTAGAAGCTTATTTGTTTAGGATAACACGCGATACTGATCTTGAAATACAGGAAGATGAAGCTGATGATCTTCTTCAAATGATAGAAGAAAATATTAAGCAAAGAAAGTTCGGTTCAGTTGTTCGGCTTGAGGTTGAAAAACAGATGCCGGAATATATGATTGATACTTTAATTGAAAATCTAGAAATCTCCCGCGATGACCTTCATGTAATTGACGGTAATCTTGGTTTAAGTGACGTGATTTTACTTTATGATTTACAACTACCTCACTTGAAAGAGAAACCGTTTCATCCGGTTACTCCAAATATTTTCGAAGACGAAGAAAATATTTTTTCGCTTATTCGAAGAAAAGATATTATGCTGCATCATCCTTATGATTCTTTCAATCCTGTAATTGAATTTATTAAACATGCTTCTAGAGATCCGGAAGTATTAGCAATAAAACAAACTCTTTACAGAGTTGGACCGGATTCCCCTATTATTAAATATCTAATAGAAGCAGCTGAACTAAAAAAACAAGTTGCTGTTTTAGTTGAACTTAAAGCACGTTTTGATGAAGAGAATAATATTTTTTGGGCGCGTGAGCTTGAAAAAGCCGGAGTACATGTTGTTTACGGTTTATTAGGATTGAAAACACATGCTAAAATAACACTTATTGTTAGAAAAGAAATTGATGGTGTTAAACGTTATGTCCATTTGAGTTCGGGTAATTATAATATTGATACAGCAAAAATTTACACAGATATCGGTTTGTTCACGGCTGACCAAAATATTTGTTCTGATGTCTCAGAAATATTTAACTACCTTACCGGTTACTCCGAGCAAAAAACATTTCGAAAATTGTGGGTAGCTCCGGTAAACAAAAGACAAAAATTTTTAGAACTTATTGAAAGAGAAATTAAAAATGTAAAGTCCGGTGGTAAAGGACATTTAATATTCAAATTAAATGCTCTTGTGGACCCACTATTAATTGCAGCTTTGTATGAAGCCTCGGCAAAAAATGTTAAGATTGATTTAATTGTTCGTGGAATTTGCTGTTTGATTCCGCAGGTACCAGGGCTAAGTGAAAATATTCGTGTAGTGAGTATTGTAGGAAGATTTTTAGAACACGCACGGGTTTATTATTTTTATAATAACGGTACCGAAGAAATATACTGCAGCAGTGCCGATCTAATGCAGAGAAACCTTGACAGAAGAGTGGAAACAACATTCCCAATCCTTGATACTGATCTAAAAAAATACATCAAAGAAAAAATCTTGGATACTTCTTTATCTGATAATGAAAAAGCAAGAATATTATTTCCTACCGGAAAATTTATCTTTAATAAGAAAGTTTATACAGAAGAGAAAGTAAACCATCAAGAAGTTTTAATGTCACGACAGTATCCTGCAAGAAAAAAAATATTACCTGTAGAGACCGCCTAATAAATTAACGCGGTAATCTAATAGATATACCAAATCCGCCAAACCAATCTGATATATCACTATTCAAGGTCGTTCCGATAGAAAAATCAATTTGGACATTTTTTGTATGAAGGTAGGTTAATCCGCAGTCAAAATTATTTGAAGGGATATAACCGTTTCTCATTGTTCCATATATTTCGAAAAAAGAATTCATTCTTTCACTTAATGAAATACCAATAGTTGTTGTATAACTATAAAAATATTTTCCAACATCGCTAACTTCTTCAGTCCCAAAATTTACGCCAAACGAAATCCTATCATTTATTTCCTGTTCAAGACAAAGTTTAATTTCCGGTTCAAATTTATCCTGTCTTAATTTTTCGTTTCCGAATGGAATAATACATTGTACTAATATTGCGGCATTTGTTAAAATTTTCTCGTCGGATCTAAATAGGAGTTTCGTACCTACAAAAATATTTTGCACTCCTTGTATTGTTGATTTTACATCATTTAAAAAATTCTGTCCATAAAAATATTCTCCTCCAAAGCGGAACTCAATATTTGAACTAACACCATATCTCAAAAGCGTACTGCCCAGAATAAGATTATCATTTTCAATATTTATGATTTCTTCAGAATATTTTTGTTGTTGATATAAAAACCCCATTTCTATTTGAATAAAATCTATTGGGACTATGCTTGTTGATTCAGTCTGATCGGGGCGATCAGTTACTAATTCTGGAATTTCTGACTGAGCAAAAAGACCGGAAGAGAATAAAATATTTATTAGTAATGTTATTGATAACAGAAATCCTTTTTTCAAATTACGCAACGAATAATCTCCAAATTTGTGTTACAAAGAAACAGATCAACAAACCCATTACTATAGGAATGAATGTAGAAAGCATGGTCCATTTTACGTTCTTTGTCTCTTTATAAATTGTATATATAGTTGTTGAACACGGATTATGAAGTAAACTAAATAACATTAAATTAATTCCCGTTAATAATGTCCATCCTCCCGCATGTAAAATATTTGCTGTATCGCTAACGGAATCAAGTTCAAACATAACTCCGGCGCCGGCGCCCATTGCCATTTTTGTACTTAAGGCAGTAAGCATTAAAACAGTTGGAATAACAATTTCATTTGCAGGTATTGCTATTATATACGCAAGAATAATAACTCCATTCAAACCAATGAACAAAGCAAAAGGATCTACCGTATGAATAAAATATTCTGCTAAACTCAATCCGCCAATTTGAATATTAGCAACTAACCAAATAACAACTCCTGCCGGTACTGCAAAAACCACAGCGCGCCATAATACAAAAATAGTTCTGTCAATAAGTGATGTATAAAGCGTTTGCAGCAATCTCGGTGGACGATAAGGAGGTAGTTCCAAACTAAAAGCAGATGCCTCTCCTTTAAGGACAGTTCTTGAAAGTCCCCAAGAAACAATTAAACTAAAAAGGACGCCAAGAATTGCAATTGTAACAACTGCAGCAGCAGAAGCTAAACCTGCAAGATATGCCGGGACAGTCCCACCGATAAATATTGTAGCAATTAATATTTGTGTTGGCCATCTGCCGTTACAAAGCGAAAAATTGTTTGTGATGATAGCAATTAATCTTTCGCGCGGACTGTCAATAATGCGTGTTGCAATTACTCCTGCGGCATTACAGCCAAAACCCATACTCATAGTTAATGCCTGTTTACCGTGTGCACCAACTCTCCTGTAAAGATTATCCATATTGAAAGCAACCCGTGGCAGATAGCCGAAATCCTCAAGCAGCGTAAACATCGGGAAGAAAATTGCCATTGGAGGAAGCATTACACTTATAACCCATGCTGCTGCAAGATAAGCTCCATCAATTAATACACCGGTAATCCACCATGGTATTTGAATTGAGTTGAAAAAATTTTTCATTAGCGGGTGAAGCGTATCAACTAAAAGAGAGGCAATCCATCCGGATGGTACATTAGCGCCTACAATTGTAATCCAAAATACGACTGCAAGAAGTATAAACATGATCGGGAAACCTGTCCATTTACCTGTTACGATCCGATCTATAAATCTATCAAGATCAAACTTTGATTTTTCTCCATCTTGAATCACAACTTTACTTGAAATCTCGGAAGCATCCTTATAAATAGATTCAAGAATCGAGTCGTGAAAATTCTCTCCAACTTCCCATCTCAATTTGTTGGCAGTTAATAATATTTCATCGGTATCGTTTTTCACTTCTTTCCTTTCTCAAATTCGGCTTTGTAATTACTCGCTAAAATTTTCTACAGGTCTTAAACTTCCGATTTCACCTGATCTGACTGCATCTATAACCTTTTGATCACCTTCCAACAAACGAAGTGCTATCCAACGTGTGTTGGGAAGATCGGGAAACGCAAAAGAAATTTTTTTATTAAGCTCATCAACAGCGCGGGAAACATTTTTTATTTCACTGCTAAGACGATGCGGTTTACAAATAAACTTTCCTGTTGCAACATCATGGATATTTTTTAACAGTTCCTGAATACCAATACCTTGTCTTGCTGCTGTTGGCACAACCGGTATTCCAAGATTTCTTGATAACAACCGATCATCCACCTTGATC
This sequence comes from Melioribacter sp., assembly GCA_012026935.1. Classification (GTDB taxonomy): domain Bacteria; phylum Bacteroidota; class Ignavibacteria; order Ignavibacteriales; family Melioribacteraceae; genus Fen-1258. The sequence goes on from VEPI01000134.1 coordinate 22,982, forward strand.
TTGTGCCGGGAAGCTTCATCAATTAGATTAAGACATAAAACAGCACGGTCTGTTATTTCTAAAACTTGTAATACTAAATTCAAATTCCTTTCAAGTCTTGTTGCATCAACAACAATAATCGTAACATCGGGCTGGCCAAAGAGAATAAAATCACGCGCAATTTCTTCGTCATCACTTGTGGAAAGAAGTGAATACGTACCGGGCAGATCAACAATTTTAAATCGTTTATCCGCATATAGAAATGCACCTTCAGCACGCCCTACTGTTTTACCCGGCCAATTTCCGGTATGCTGTTTTAATCCCGTTAGATTATTAAAGACAGTGCTTTTTCCAGTATTAGGATTTCCTGCTAACGCAACAACATAATCAAAGTTGGACATATCAATCCCAAGTTTGACGAGATTTGCGAGGTTGTGTGCAGGACAGGTTGCACAGTTATTGTTTTCTAAGTTCATGCTACTAATTTCCTATCAACACGTTTTACATAAATTAAATCAGATTGATTTTTTCTTAAGGCAATTGTGGCGCCTCTAATTTCATAACCGGTTGGATCTCCGCTTAAACTTTTTAACTGTGCCCGCACAATGGTTCCGGGTACTATACCAAAATCCAGTAATCGTCTTCTCTGCTGACCGCGCATTGCTTTAGAAATGCCAACGACAATTGCTTCTTCATCTTGTTTCAGCGACGACAGTGTTTCAAATGATTCTTTTACCTTTTCTTTTTCAACAATCGGATAAACAGTAATGTTTGAGGCAAGAACAGGTGCCAATACACATTCTTCCCCGTCGGCTTCAAAACTTATTCTACCTTTCGCATTTTCCAAAAGGTAGATCTGCATACCGGGATAAAGTTTTAATGCCGATAGCTGCGCATAAACTTCTTTCGGCTCATCTTCAATATGAATTATAGTTGCAAACTTTCCGCTTTCAAGATTGTTCAGTGTTAATCCTTTTCTAACCGGTATCTCCCCGCTTTCAGATGGAATCGGATCGCCGTGAGGATCAATTAATGGATTTCCTAATTGAGCGGCAAGTTTGTTTGTCTGCTCACGTGAAAGTTCATGCTCTTTTTCCTCTGCTATGACGTGCCAATCTGTTTCGCTCACACTTGTTTTTTCTGCAAGATATTTTTCCAATAATCTATGAACACGTATAACTCTAAGAGCATAAGATCTCCCTTCCGGTGTAAGAGTAATTTTATTTTCAACGTTAGAAATCAAGTTCATGGCTTCAAGCATAGAAATAATATTTGCTGATCTTTCTCCGCTTATATATAAACTTCCGCTAATACTGTTAAGCGAACAATCTACACCTTTATATTCACAATCGTATAAATGCTTAAGCGCATCTTCTATCAACTCCCGCGATCTGTCTTTTTTCATCTTCACTAATCTTGATACCAGTCCGCGCTGCGGCTTGAAAAGAAAGTACAACATTACCAGGATGAGAACTCCGATCAATAATGCAAGAAGCGGATCCAATTTAGTACCTCAATTTTATTTTAATATTTTTACAAATATAGACTTAGAAATTTTTTCGCTAAGTGAATTCTTTTTATTATCTACCTTTACAACAACAGAATTATCGAACGACAGTTTATCTACCACTTCCAATTTAGAATTAAGCAGCAAATTATTTTTCGTTAGATAATTCATTAACTCAGTATTTTGGTCGTTAACACGGATTATCTGATAAGTGTTTCCAACTTGTACTTCACTTAATGAAATTGATTTGGGAATTTTTGGAAACGTACCGTTCTTTTTAGGAATCGGTTCACCATGAGGATCAAAATCCGGGAAAGATAAATACTCATCAATTTTATCTATCAAAGAATCGGATGAATGATGTTCTAATCTTTCAGCTTCGTCGTGGACTTCATTCCATGACATTCCCAATGCTTTTATTAAAAACGATTCCCATAAACGATGCCGCCTTAAGACTCTTAAAGCAATCTTCTCGCCTTCAGCCGTTAATTCCATACCTCGATATTTTTCGTAAGAGATCAATCCCTCTTGTGAAAGTTTTTTAGCCATATCGCTAATTGCCGCATTCGAAACTGAAAGCTTATTGGCAACTTTGGAAGTGCTGGCGTTCTCACCTATACGATTATGGAGAAAAATCGCCTTTAGATAATTCTCTTTTGAAATTGTAGACATAATATTTTTTTGTTTGTAAAAAGTTAAGCATACTTAACTTAATAATCAAGTGACCATAAATATTTATCTAATATACATTTTATTATGAAACCATCTATAAAGAAAAAATGTTAATTATATGTCAGTTGTATTAAAATTGCTATTTTTGAAACCAAATTTTGGAGAAATAATGTTAACAAAAGAATCAGTCTTAAATGCGTTGAGTAAAGTAAACGATCCGGATTTGCATAAAGATCTTGTTACGCTTGGAATGATAAAAGAGATAAATATAAATGGAGAAAACGTTTCGGTAACAGTTGAATTGACGACACCTGCCTGTCCGCTAAAAGAAAGAATTGAACAGGATTGTGTGGACGCAATCAAAAAAGAAAATCCCTCAGCAGGAAAAATTTCCATTACTATGAACGCAAAGGTTCAACATAGCAAAAATCAAAGAATGAGCGAGATTTTACCCGGTGTAAAAAATACAATAGCAGTCGCAAGCGGAAAAGGCGGAGTAGGAAAAAGTACAGTTGCTGTAAATCTCGCTGTTGCTCTTGCGCTGGAAGGAGCTAAAGTTGGCTTGATTGACGCCGATATTTATGGCCCTAGTGTTCCTATGATGTTGGGAATAAACGGTAAACCAAAAATTTTTCAAGATACTGCTACGGCAAAAATGGTTCCTCTTGAAAATTATGGTGTAAAAGTAATGTCTATCGGATTCTTAATCGATGAAGATGCACCGGTTATTTGGCGTGGACCAATGGCAAGCGGAGCTATAAAACAATTTATGAGTGATGTACACTGGGATGAACTCGACTACTTGTTTTTTGATTTGCCCCCTGGAACGGGTGATATTCAACTTACACTTGTACAAACCATTCCTCTCTCAGGTGCCGTTGTTGTTACTACTCCACAAGATGTTTCTATCATTGATGTAAAAAAAGCATTAAAAATGTTTCAACGCGTTAATGTACCTATACTTGGCATTGTAGAAAATATGAGTTATTTTATTACACCCGATACAGGTAAACGATATGATATTTTTGGGACCGGTGGCGGTAAAAAACTAGCTGAGGAATTATCAGTCCCGTTACTTGGTTCAATTCCGATCAATCAAGAAACTCGTGAAGGTGGAGATAAAGGTAAACCGATTGTTTTTAATAAACCGGATTCCGAACAATCTAAAAAATTTTTAGAGATCAGCAGAAATATGGCCGCTGAAATTAGTAAAAATAATTACTCCTCCACTTCACCCAAAATTGAAATATCTTTGAATGATGAAAATTAAAAGGAGTTTACGATGAATGAAGTTCTTCACGAGAAAGTTGAAAAAGCGTTACAAACAATTCGTCCATATCTAAAAGCAGACGGCGGAGATGTTGAACTTGTACAAGTAACTAATGAAGGAATTGTTGAAGTTAAACTCACCGGTGCTTGTAGCGATTGCCCTATGTCTCAGATGACATTACGCGCAGGTGTTGAACGCGCCCTTATAAGAGAGGTACCTGGAATAAGAAGAGTTGAAGCTGTCAACTGACAGCTTTTTTTTCGAATAAATTAAGGATCCATCATGCGTAAAAAAGTAATTGCCGGAAATTGGAAAATGAACAACGATCTTCGTGGAACTGTAAGTCTAATTTCAGATCTAAAAAAAGAATTGAATGGAAAGAATGTTGAAGCTGAAGTAATTATTTGTCCGCCCTTTACAAGTTTGGAAACCGCATCAACTTTATTAAAAGATTCTGTAATTAAACTTGGTGCTCAAAATATGTATTTTGAAGAAAGCGGAGCTTTCACTGGCGAAGTATCTGGTGCTATGCTTAATAGTGTAGGATGCAAATATGTAATTCTTGGCCATTCGGAAAGAAGAACAATTTTTGCCGAAAGTGATCAAGTCATTAACAAGAAAATCAAATCAGCAATTAGGTTTGGATTAAAACCTATTTTTTGTATTGGTGAAACATTAGAAGAAAGAGAAAAAGGAATTACATTCAAAGTTGTTGAAACCCAGATTCAAAACGGATTAAAAGATTTAAGTGAAAATGATTTATCAAATTTAATAATAGCCTATGAACCAGTATGGGCAATCGGTACAGGAAGAAATGCTACTCCTCAACAAGCTCAAGAGGTTCATCAGTTTATCCGCGGATTGATCTCCAAATTATACTCATCAAATTTCGCACGACAATTAGTTATTCAATACGGCGGAAGCGTAAAAGCAGATAATGCTAAAGAACTCCTTTCCCAGCCTGATATTGACGGCGCTTTGGTTGGAGGTGCGTGCTTAAAAGCAGATTCATTTATTAAAATCATTGAAGCAGCTTAAACAATCTTGAATGCTTTGATTTTATTTCAAAATAGGCTCAATTAGAACCTATATTTTTAGGATTTTTATTGATACCCCCCCCTTCGATTTTGTATATTTGTATGATTCTTTCGAAAAATTATTGGTAATATGACAAAAGTTCTTAATCGTCTCTTCATCCTTATTATATTGCTTCAAAACCCACTTTTAGCTCAAATTAAAGTAACATCTCTTCCTCAAAATCAAAGAGATATTTTTGATACGATTTTCTTTGATAAGAATGATTACCGAAATGTGGAATTGATTAATTCTGAGTGGAAAGTCTATCACGAAAGTGATCCCGAAAAAAAAGTTGCTGTTTCTATACCGGCAATTTTTGAAGGTGAAGAATATTTAATATTTGAGAAACAAATTTCATTAACTGAAACTCAAATTCAAAGTTCACAGCTAATATTGGGATTTCTTGGAATTAATTACTCAGCAGAAATTTCAATTAACGGTTACAATATTTATAAGCACTCCGGAGGATCATATCCTTTTGAACTTGCTCTCCCGAAAGATATTTTAAAAGAGAATTCAGTTATAACAATAAAAATCAGCAACAAACTTGATTCGGAATATTCGGTTCCATCAACACAAAGATTTTTATTCTCAAGTTTGAGCGGCGGAATTATTAGGGATGTCTATCTTAAAACCGTTTCAACAATTCACATTACTAATAATTTATTTTCGTATTCGTTTGATCAGAATTTATCCAAAGCAATTTTAAATTTTAAGATTGGTATCGGAAATTCCGACTTCAAAACAAATTCTCTTTCCAGTGATGTAATTATCAGAATAAATTTATTCTCTCCTGGTTCCACATCAGCTCAATCAAAGGGAGATTTTGTTCAAATAATTTCTCAAGAAGATAACGAAGTTACATGCAGACTTGAAATTAACAATCCGCAATTATGGTCACCTCAAACACCGATAAATTATTTATGTGATGTAAGTTTGATACGCAATGGCCAAGTGATAGATAAATCAATTAAACAGATTGCATTTTACCAATTAAAAAAAGACGCAACAACATTAACACTTAACGGAAGTTCATTTTCACTTCAAGGTACAACGTATTTATTTGACGAGACCTCTCTTCGCAGAATAAATGCTTACAATAAAATAAAAGATGACCTTACTTTAATTAAGAATACAGGTTTTAATGTAGTTCGTTTTTCCAAACAATTCCCCAATCCTTATGCCGTTAAACTTTGTCAAGAACTTGGATTGTTTGCTATGATTGAACTTCCAATAAATTCCGTTCCTGAAGAAATTTTATCTCATAATGATTATCGGCTAAAAGCGGCACGGCTTATTAAAAATTTTCTTTCTAGTTACAGTGAGTATTCTAATACGATTATAGCCGGAGTGGGGAGTTCGTTTCTTCCAAATTCTGAGATAAGCAGTAATTTTATTTCTAATCAATCCAATACAATAAAAGGAAAAGGATTTTTGTCTTATGCTTCTTTTATTGGAATTCAAACCGCTCAAATTCAAAATTTAGACTTTTATGGAATTGAATTATACTCCCCGCAAATTGATGAGATAAAAGATCAATTACAAAAATCAATTGATGCGTTAGGTAAAAATTCAGTCTCTATCAGCGAGGTATCGTATCCTAATTATAAAGGAAGTACCAGCGGATATTTAACAAAATATTCTTCAGATGCCCAAGCAAAATATTTGGGTGATATGATAGATTTATCACGCCAATTAAAATTATCCGGAATTATCATAAATAGTTTATTTGAATACAGCGGTGAATACGCATCACTTTATGGCGGTTATTCGGTAAATAATATTTACAAATTTGGTTTACTAGATAAATCACGTAATCTAAATACTATCGGTTACAAAGTCCTCGCTGCAAAACTCAGTGGAAATAGTAAAGTTACAATTCCAATAGGAACACGCAAAGATGATAACCCAATAATATTTATAATTCTCGCACTTTTGCTTTCTGTAATTATGGCTGTTCTGATCAACACGAAGAAAAAATTCCGTGAAGATTGCACTCGTGCGTTATTACGCCCGTATAATTTCTTCGCAGATGTACGAGATCACCGGATTATCTCCGGCGTTCATACTGCAATATTAATGTTAATTCAAGCCGGATCAGTATCGCTTTTGATGACAATATTATTATACTTTTATAAATCAAATTTTTTGTTAGAAAAAATTGTTTTATCCTTTGGTCATCACAGCCTATTAAAATTTATCTCCTACCTTTCTTGGAATCCGCAAGTATGTTTCGCCGTTCTTTTTATTTTAATCATAATAAAGTTTGCTCTGATTTCATTAGTAATAAAATTTGCTTCTTTTTTTATAAAGACCAGGGTAGAATTTACGAGCATATCATATACTGTTATTTGGACTTTTTTACCATTTACAATTTTACTCCCTGTTGAATTAATTCTATTCAAAGTTTTAGTAAACGGAAATTTTAGCATAGTTGTAATTATCTTTTTAATTCTTTTTATGCTATGGATACTTCAGCGGTTGCTCAAAGGCATTTATGTAATTTTCGATGTTAGACCTATGAAGGTTTATATATATAGTTTCTTCATAATTATATTAGTAGCCGGCGGGGTATTATTGAAATATCAACTGACAAGTTCTACTTTCTACTACATTACTAATTCATTTAAACAATACAACTCAATGATTTTTTAGAGGCTCATTTTGTTTCTATCCAAATTAGATATATTTGGTTTTAAATCTTTTGCTAATAAAACATTAATAAATTTTAATCGCGGTATTACAGGAATTGTTGGCCCTAACGGCTGCGGTAAAACAAACATTGTTGATGCGATCCGCTGGGTTCTTGGCGAACAAAAAACAACAACTCTCCGCAGCGACAAAATGGAAAACGTTATCTTCAATGGTACAAGAGAAAAGAAACCAATGGGTATGTCGGAGGTTTCTCTCACACTTGTAAACGATCAAGGCGTTCTTCCAACAGAATATACCGAAGTAACTATAACCAGACGGATTTTCCGTTCCGGTGAGAGCGAATATTTGCTAAATAAAAATATTTGTCGCTTAAAAGATATTACAAACCTTTTCATGGATACAGGAATGGGCACAAACGCTTATTCGGTTATTGAATTGAAAATGGTTGAAACTATTCTTAGCAGTAAAACCGAAGAACGGAGAAGAATGTTCGAAGAAGCTGCCGGAGTTAATAAATATAAATTACGCCGCCGCCTTTCTCTAAAAAAACTTGATGACGTTAAATCCGATCTTACGCGTGTTAATGACATTGTTTCTGAAGTTGAAAAAACTGTTCGATCTTTAGAGCGCCAGGCCAAACGTGCCGATCAGTATAATCAAATTCAAGTTGTACTAAGAGAGAAAGAGATTGATTTAGCCGAGCGCGAATTTTCTTCTCTGAATTCCAAATTAAGCAACCTGAAAAATGATATTTTGGAATTTACCCACAAAAAGGATCAAATTGATCTAGATATCAGAAAAATTGAAAATGAATTGATAGAGTACAGGAACAGAATTAATGCAATAGACTCAGAATTACAATTCAAGAGGGACGAACTTTCTTCTAATACGGAACAACTCCATGATACACAAAAAAATATTTCAGTTTCCGAAGAGCGATTTAAATCTCTGATCAATAACCGCGAAAGGTTGCAGACAGAAATTGGCGAGCTACAGCAGTCATTTGAAGATGCTGATCAGTATATATTACGAAGTAATAACGAACTTAAATCTCATTCGGATAATTTATCAGACAAGAACAATGAAATTATTGATAATGAACAAATTATTGTTGAGAAGAAGGAATCTTTAGAAAATAAACGTTCCAATTTAAAGCAAACAAACGAAGAAAAATTCGATCTCGCTCGTGAAATATCCGACAAGGAAAATTACTCGGCAAGCGTAAAGAAGGAACTTTCAAATCATAATTCTAACATTGAAAAGCTGAATCATAAAATTCAAAGTATTACTACAACAATTGCAAAGACAGTCGGTTTTATTGAAGAGCTTAGCGCTGAAAAATCCCACGCTGAGAATAAACTTAAAGAAGCAGGTTTATTAATAGCTCATCGTGAAAAGGAAAAACAAGAACTAGAGCATGAACTAAATTCGCTAAAACAAAAAGAGATTGAAGAAAAGACCTTACTTGCAGGGCTCAAAGAAAAAATTGCTTTCTTTCAAACATTGATCGCTAATCTCGAGGGCATTTCCAAAGGCGCTAAAGTACTCTTAGAAAATAAAGAGTGGACTAAAAAGAATAAAAATATTTTTGCCGACGTAGGCAATACACAAGAGAAATACAGATTCGCTCTTGAAGCAGCATTAAAATCCGTGTTGAACAACTTGCTCGTAGATAGTTTTGATGATCTTCAGAATGCAATTGAGTACTTAAAGAAAAATGATCTGGGCAAAGCTTCTTTCTATCTGCTCCGCGCCAATAATAATTCTAAAAAATCTTTTCTTGATAGCTTTACATCATTTAATCTAAAGAGAAAAGAAAAAAGATTAATGAAAGAAGTATCATTCCTCGGTTGGGCAAAAGATTTTGTAGAAACAGAAAGCAATTGGCTTCCCTATTTTGAACAAGTCTTATCTAAAATTGCAGTTACCTCAGATCTTAAATCAGCGATAGAACTGAATTCAAAATACCCGGATTTTAATTTTACAACTTTAGATGGCGACTTTGTAAAACATGATGGCGTTGTTGAAGCCGGTTCACTTCCAAAACAAGATGAAACGATATTTGGAAGAAGACAACTTCTGGATAATCTGATCAAAGAGTATCCTAAGCACGAATCTAATCTTGCGAAACTGCAAGCTTTTATTGCTGAGACTGAAGGAAAAATATCTCGGATTGATATAAAAAATCTAAGTGACAGCGAAAAACTTATTTCGAGCGATATTTCCAATATTGAAAAACAAATCTCTCAATTTGAATTCGAGAAGAATAAGGCCAACGAAGAGATTGTCTCTTCCCAAAAAGATATTCAAGAACTCGCGGATAAATCAAATTTGCTTTTTGTCCAAGCCTCTGAAATTGAAAAAGAGATCAATCTTCTTCTCGAAAAAAAGATTTCAATTGATGATAACATTACAAAACAAGAAAATGAACTGAGTGATTCTGAAAATGATTTTAATCAATTTGTAGATCTTCAGAACGAAAGAAAACTTGAGCTTGAGAGATTAAAAGGACAGATCGAAAATATTCACAATGCTATTAAACGGACTGAATCAAATCAATTATCAATTACTAACGGAATTGAAAAACGTCGGGCGGAATTGCAAACTAATGAAGAAGAAACCAATTCATTACAGAAAATTATTGATCAATCAAATTTATCTTTAATTCAAATTAATACTACCCGAACAACATTACTTTCCGAAGAAAAAGAAATTAACGATAAATTAAAAGTTGTTAAGGATGAAGCCGCACAATTTGAAAATCAGTTAAATGCATTAAGAAATGAGCGGCAGACGGTTTCAGATCAAGTTCATTCATTTGAAATAAAAGAAAATGAATTCAAACTCCGCACTGAAAATTTGATCGAACATATTAAAGAAAACTATTCCATTGAATTAACGCTTAAACAATTTGACGATCTTGATACTTTTGATTTTGAAAGCACTACAAATGAAGTTCAAACTCTAAAAGAAAAAATTAGAAACATTGGTCCGGTCAATTTGCTGGCTTACTCGGAATACGAAGAAGAGAAGAAACGTCTTGACTTTTTACATAAGCAGCGCGATGACTTGGTCAATTCTGAAAAAGATCTAATCAAAACAATAAATGAGATTAACGAAACGGCACAGCAGTTGTTTATGGATACATTTGAAAAAATCCGGCAGAATTTCACAACTATCTTTCAAACATTATTCAATCCGGGCGATGAAGCGGATTTATATCTTGAAGAAGGTATTGATCCGTTGGAAGGAAAGATTGAGATTATGGCTAAGCCGAAAGGCAAGCGTCCGACTTCGATTGAACTTTTATCCGGAGGAGAAAAAACTTTAACGGCAACGGCTCTTCTCTTTGCAATTTATCTTGTCAAGCCAAGTCCTTTCTGTATTATGGATGAAGTTGACGCACCTCTCGATGATGCCAATATAGACAGATTTACAAAACTTATTAAAGAATTCAGCAGAAGAACTCAATTCATTATCGTAACACACAACAAACGCACAATGGAATCATCAGAAACCATGTACGGTATTACAATGCAGGAAGAAGGAATTTCAAAATTAGTCGGTGTTAGTTTTGAAGAAATTCCTGAAAATACAGAGCAGGGATTAGTGAAAGATTAAGACTATGCACAACAATACATTTAAAATATTTGTTGATTTCGACGGTACAATTTCTCAGAAGGATATCGGTGAAATGATGTTACTTCATTTCGGCGATTCTGAAAAAGCTCTTGAGATTGCAAACGATTGGATGAATTATAACATTAAAGCAACAGATGCCTGGATTGCTTCCTGCAATACAATCAAAAAATTTGACCATACAGAATTCGATAAATTTCTTGAGGGAATTCAAATTGATCCCGGATTTATAAAATTTGTTGACTGGTGCATGCAAAGTAATTCTGAATTAAAAATTCTGAGTGACGGATTTGATTATTACATTGATAAATTTCTTAGGAGAGAAGGATTAAGCCATATTGAAATACGTACTAATAAATTATTCTTTGGCAATGAAAATCAATTAATGCCGTTATTTCCCTACACAGATGAAGAATGTACTAAATGTGCAAACTGTAAACGCAATCATATTCTCAATTATAGCAGCGATGAAGATTATACAGTTTATGTTGGTGACGGATTTACAGATTTTTGTCCTGCGCAATTCTGCGATTTTATTTTCGCGAAGAACTCTCTTCTAAAATATTGCGAAGTGAACAGAATTACTTACTTCCCCTATTTAACTTTTCACGATGTGATTGAAAAATTAGAAGAGCTTAAAGAGAAAAAGCGTCTTAAGAAAAGACACCAGGCTGAGCTTAAACGCAGAGAAGTTTTTATACAAGGTTAATCTGATGAAAAAATTTGCATCAAAAATTTTTAAATATAGAAGTTATACACCGCTTCCGTTTGTAGTGTTAATGTTGATCTTTCAAGAATCTACAATTACAAGTTTATTAATTGGTTTTGCTGTAATACTCTTGGGAGAATTTTTCCGTCTGTGGGGTATTAGTTATGCCGGTAGTGAAACAAGAACTACAGACGGAGTAGGCGGAACATATTTGGTTGTATCCGGTGCTTTCTCCTACGTACGCAATCCGCTTTATCTTGGCAACATGCTGATGTATCTCGGTGTTGGAATTATGTCTATGGCTTTATTCCCCTATCTTCATATAGCTGCACTTCTCTTTTTTTTCTGGCAGTACACTGTTATCATAAAAGAAGAAGAAGGATTTCTTAAAACTAAGTTTGGTAAAAATTACGAAGATTATTTAAAAGCCGTTCCTAAATTAATTCCTAGTTTTAGTAAGTATAGTAATTCTGCCATAGAACAGCCTCCGTTAAATTTAGGAGCCGGCCTGCGTTCTGAAAGAAGAACTATGCAGGCAATTTTTACGGTCTCATTTTTAGTAATAATTCGTTATGTGTTAAGTTGAATAAAAAATTAATGATAATAGCCGGTGAAGCGTCGGGTGACTTACACGGTGCTAGTCTGATTAAAGAATTACACAAGTTGGATCAGTCGCTTCAGATTTTTGGAATTGGCGGAGACAAGATGATCGCTGCCGGAATGAATGCTCAATTTCATATTAAACAAATGGCTTTTCTAGGATTTATAGAAGTGTTAAGACATCTTCCGTTTATCTCGAAAGTGAAAAAAGAATTACTGCACAAAATTGCGGAAGAAAATATTGGAACTATAGTTTTGATTGATTATCCCGGCTTTAATTTAAATATTGCTGAAAAACTTCATGAGATTGGTAAGAAAGTAATTTATTATATATCACCGCAAGTTTGGGCTTGGGGTAAAGGCAGGATTGATAAGATCAGAGAAGTTGTTAATAAAATGATTGTTGTATTTCCTTTTGAAGAAAAGATGTACCGTAAATATAATGTTGATGTTGAATATGTCGGCCATCCTTTGGTAGAATATGTTGAGAATTACCAATTGTTAAACAAAGAAGAACTTTTCAAAAAATTAGATCTGGATAGAGACAAAGAAATATTGCTCGTTCTACCCGGAAGCAGAAAACACGAGATCAAAAAAATATTTCCGAAGTGTATTAAAGCTGCGGTGAAACTTTCGAAAGATTTTAATTTGCAGACTGTTGTCGCTTGTTCCGAAAATATTGACGAAAGTATTTTCACAAATTTAACTACGGAAAATAATTACAAGTTGGCAAAAGGATATACTTACGATCTGTTTCAGCATTCACGTTTTGGAATTATTAAATCCGGAACATCCACACTAGAAGCTGGGTTATTCCAGCTTCCATTTATCGTGGTTTACTCGACTAATTATTTAACATACCTTCTCGGCAGAATTGTAGTTCAGATAAATAATATTGCAATGGCTAACATAATTCTTGGCGAGAATGTAATAGACGAACTAATTCAGTACGATGTTAATACAGAAAATATTTATTCAAAATCCGAAGCGATATTAAAAGACAATCAAAAATATAATTTCATCAAACAGAAACTTGGTTTGATTAAAGAAAAACTTGGCGGAAGCGGAGCTTCACAAAAAGCTGCTCAAAAAATTTACGCATTATTAAATGAAGCTTAGTGATTTTCAAAGAAATGTTCTTCGATATATTGGAATTCAATTTGCAAGCGCTGCAATTAGCGCACTAATAAAAACATTACGAATTAAGGTTATCAACGGCGAAACAATTTCGAAGCTAGCAAGTGATAAGAAAAATTTTGTTTCTGCTTTTTGGCATGGCAGTATGTTAATCGGCTGGTATATGCACAGGAACGAAAATGCTGCCGCACTTGTTAGCCAAAGCAAAGACGGCGAAGTACTTGCAAAAATACTTGAGAAATGGAATTATAAAGTTGTGAGAGGTTCCAGTTCGCTTGGCGGCAACGAAGCATTATCCGTTATGATTGATTTAATACGCGGGAATAATTTTCTTGCAATTACACCCGATGGACCGCGCGGACCCGTTTACAAAATGAAAGCCGGTGCCGTCATTTCGGCAAAAAAAACTAATGTGCCATTATTTCTGGCCGGTATAGGTATTAAGAAAAAATTTGTTCTAAAGAGTTGGGATCATTTCGAAGTACCTAAACCATTTTCTAAAGTTGTGGTGCTTTATTCTGATCCGGTCCTAATAGATGACAGCTTTAGTTACGAAGAAACAAATCAAAAAATAATTGAGTGCGAGGCACTCTTAAATAAATTACAAAAGGATGCGCTGCAGTTGTGTTAAAATTTTTCAGATTAATATCGTCACCATTAGTTTTTGTTTACTCGTTTATAGTTAAAGTAAGAAATGCGTTCTTTGATAAAAATATTTTCAATGCTGTAAAAGTAAATGCAAAAGTAATCTCTGTCGGAAATATAACAGTCGGCGGTTCCGGTAAAACTCCAACGGTTATGATGATTGCTTCATACTTAAAATCCGTAAATATAAAAGCCGGAGTATTAAGCCGCGGCTACGGTAGAAGCTCTCTCGGTTACATTTATGTAAGCGACGGAAATGATATTAAATCAACTGTTGATGAATGCGGTGATGAAATGTATTTCATGTCCGAGGAATTAAAAGTCCCAACTGCTGTATCCGAAAGACGTGTTGACGGAACTCGTCAATTTATTGATGATTCTGCTGTTGATACGATAATCCTAGATGACGCATTTCAGCATAGATGGATTCACCGTGATGTTGACATTGTGGTTTTTGATCAAAGTTTCTTGGATAAAACCGGACAGATAGAACAGCGTATGCTTCCTCTTGGATCAATGCGGGAACCTTTTGATTCCTTAGAACGTGCTGATATTATAATCGTTAATAGAAAATTCTCCGATAAGATAGATGTACCCGATAAGCTGAAAAAATATTTCGAAAATAAAAATGTGTTTACCGGTTTTTATCAAGCTGATGGAATTTACGATGTCAAGACTCATAAATTTTTTAGTATGAATGATTTTCAAGGACAGAAGAGTTTAGTTGTTTGCGGTGTAGCACTTCCCTATTCATTCTTAAAAGCACTTGAGAAAAATAAAATTGATATTACTAATAAAATGATTTTTCCGGATCATAAAAATTATACACTTAAAGAAGTTCAGAACATTAGAAAAAAGTTTTACGATACAAATTCCTATTCTGTTTTAACAACTCAAAAGGATGCCGTTAAACTGAATAAATTTTCTAAAGATTTAGATGATATAGATATTTTCTATTTGAAGATCGGACTAAAACTTGATGAACAAAAAAAATTTAATGAACTAATTATTAAAACAATGAACAAAACAATATAAAAGAAAACTATTATTGGAGGAATGATCAATGGCTCAAGCAACACAAAAATATGTTTATTATTTCGGCGGCAAACGTGCTGAAGGTAAAGCAGATATGAAAGAACTTCTAGGCGGCAAAGGTGCAAACTTGGCTGAAATGGTTAACATAGGTTTACCGGTTCCTGCCGGCTTCACTATTACCACCGAAGTATGTACTGCATATTATAAGAACAATAAAAAATATCCTAAAGAACTTGATAAGCAGGTTAAAATGGCCCTTGCAAAAGTTGAAAAAGAAATGGGCGCAAAGTTTGGAGACAAAGTAAATCCGTTGCTTGTTTCTGTTCGCTCAGGGGCGCGTGCATCTATGCCGGGTATGATGGAAACTATATTAAATGTCGGATTGAACAATGAAACTCGCGAAGCTTTAATAGCAAAAACAAATAATCCCCGTTTCGTTTATGATTCACACCGTCGTTTAATTCAAATGTATTCTGATGTAGTAATGGAAAAGGCTGCAGGTATTGAACCTGCAGAAGGCAAAGGTGTACGTCAGCAATTGGAAAAAGAATTGCACAATATGAAAGAAGCCCGCGGTGCAAAAAGTGATACCGATTTAACATCTGATGATTTAAAAGAATTAATCGAAATTTACAAAGCAAAAGTTCTTGAAGTTCTTGGCAAACCATTTCCCGAAAATCCAATGGATCAATTATGGGGTGCTGTCTCCGCAGTATTTCAAAGTTGGATGGGCAAACGTGCAATATCTTACAGAAGAATAGAAAATATTCCCGATGAATGGGGCACTGCAGTAAATGTTCAATCAATGGTTTTTGGAAATATGGGTGATACATCTGCAACCGGTGTTGCATTCACACGCAACCCTGCAACCGGAGAAAATTATTTTTATGGTGAATGGCTGCCGAATGCACAGGGTGAAGATGTAGTTGCCGGTATAAGAACTCCTAATCCAATTAATGAAATTGGCAAGAGCGAGCACACTGAACATCTTCCATCACTTGAAACAGCAATGATTCCTGCTTACAAACAGCTTCATGCAATTCAACGCACACTTGAAAAACATTATCACGATATGCTTGATATCGAATTTACAATCCAAGAGACAAGACTTTATATGCTTCAGTGCCGTGTTGGAAAAAGAAACGGACCCGCTGCTGTAAGAATGGCTGTTGATATGTACAAAGAAAAATTAATTACTAAAGAAGAAGCTGTTATGCGGGTTCAACCTTCGCAATTAGATGAACTTCTTCACCCGATTATAGATCCAAAAGCAGAAATTTCTTCAAACGTTATTGTAAAAGGGTTACCTGCTGGACCTGGTGGTGCATCAGGACAAGTTGTTTTCTCAGCAAACGATGCTGTAGCCCGGGCAAAAGAAGGTAAGAGAGTAATTCTAGTTCGTGAAGAAACAAATCCGGAAGACATTGAAGGAATGCGGGCTGCACAAGCAATACTCACCGGGCGGGGTGGAATGACATCACACGCAGCTCTCGTTGCAAGAGGCTGGGGTAAATGTTGTATCGTTGGTGCCGGCTCTGTTAAAATAAATTATAATGAAAAATATTTTACTGTTGGAAATTATACAGTTCGTGAAGGAGAATGGCTTACTCTAAACGGTTCAAAAGGAACTGTATATCTTGGTGAATTGCCAATGATCAAAGCTGCAGAAGAAAATCCTGACTTCCAGGCATTTATGAAAATCTGCGATGCAGTAAGAAAATTAAAAGTTAGGACAAATGCAGATACACCGGAAGATGCAGCACGTGCACGTGCATTCGGTGCTGAAGGTATCGGTTTGTTTAGAACCGAACATATGTTTTATGGAAAGAATTCCGAAGAGCCGTTATTCAAACTTCGTAAAATGATTCACTCAAATACCGAAGCTGAAAGACGGGGCGCTTTAAATGAACTCTTCCCTCACGTTAAACACGATGTAAAAGGAACTATGGAAGCAATGGATGGATACCCTGTAACATTTAGAACTCTCGATCCGCCGCTTCACGAATTTGTTCCAACACGTCAAGATGAGAGGGAAAAACTTGCAAAGAGTCTGGGTATTTCTTCTCAAGAATTAAACAAACGCGCCGATTCATTACATGAAAATAATCCGATGATGGGACACCGCGGTGTTAGGCTTGGAATTACTTATCCTGAAATTACGGAGATGCAGGTTCGTGCAATCTTTGAAGCAACTGCAGAATTAATGCAAGAAGGTAAAAAACCATTTCCTGAAATAATGATTCCTGTAACATGTCATGTTAATGAAATCAAACATCAATACCAGATTATAACAAAAGTTCACCAAGAAGTATGTGATAAATTCGGCTTAAAGAAAATTCCACATCTAACCGGAACAATGATAGAAATTCCACGTGCTTGTTTAACAGCAAACAAGATTGCCGAGGTTGCTCAATTTTTCTCTTTCGGAACAAATGATCTAACTCAAATGGGATTTGGTTTCTCGCGTGATGATATAGGCGGATTCTTACCTGAATATCTTGATAAGAAAATTCTTCCGGAAGATCCGTTCCAATCAATTGATCAAGAAGCAATTGGCAGTTTAATGAAGATTGCTGTTGAAGGCGGACGTGCAACCCGTCCTGATCTTAAAATTGGAATTTGCGGTGAGCATGGCGGTGAACCAAGATCAGTTGAGTTCTGCCATAAGATTGGATTGAACTATGTAAGTTGTTCTCCGTTCCGTGTTCCGATTGCAAGACTTGCAGCAGCTCATGCTGTAGTTAAAGAACAAAAATCCGGTAAACCGGCGGTTAGAAAGACCATTGCAAAAAAATCTGTATCAAAAAAATTAGTTAAGAAATCAAATAAAAAAGTATCAAAGAAGAAGTAATATAATTCTGAGGAGCGGAGTTGTGAAGAATCCCTTTCTGATTTGAGATTCTTCGCTTCGCCCAGAATTAAAAAAGAGGAGAATAAATGAAGTTATCAGATTTCAAGTACAACTTACCGAAAACTGCGATCGCAAAGCATCCAGCTAACCCACGCGATAAAGCAAGCATGATGGTTCTTAACCGCGCGACCGGTGAAATTGAACATCACAAATTTTCAGAACTTGTGAACTATATTCAGAAAGGTGATGTAGTTGTTGTTAATCAAACTAAAGTTATGCAAGCCCGTTTGTTCGGTAAAAAAGAACGGACGAATGCAAAGATAGAAGTCTTCGTACTTAGAGAATTGAACAAGGAAGAAAATATTTGGGATGTTATTGTTGATCCAGCACGAAAAGTTAGAATTGGAAATAGAATTTATTTTAACGATAAACTTTGGTGTGAAGTAATTGATAATACAACATCTCGCGGAAGAACCGTTCGCTTTAACGAAGACGCGGGAGATATTTTTAAGGCGATCGAAAAAATTGGCCACACTCCTCTGCCCCCTTACATCAAACGCGATGCAGTTCCATCGGATAAAGAGCACTATCAAACAATCTTTGCTCAAACGGATGGATCTGTGGCCGCACCAACAGCAGGACTGCATTTCACACCTGCTCTTGTCAAGAAAGTTGAAAAGATTGGTGCAAGGGTTGTTCCGGTTATTCTTCATATCGGCCTCGGTACTTTCCGCCCCGTTGAAGTAGAAGATCTAACAAAACACAGAATGGATTCCGAATATTTTGAAATTCCCGAAGAGACAACGAAAATTATTAATAAAGCTCTTGAAGACAGGAAAAATGTTTTTGTGGTTGGTACAAGTACATGTAGAGCACTTGAAAGCAGTGTTACAGCAGACGGATTTGCAAAACCAAATTCCGGATGGACCGATAAATTTATTTTTCCGCCTTACGACTTTAGAGTAACAAAAAAGTTAGTAACAAATTTCCATCAGCCGGAATCAACTTTAATGATGCTTGCTGCTGCATTTGCAGGTTATGATTTCATAATGAAAGCTTATAAGAAAGCATTAAAAGACGGCTATCGCTTTTTAAGTTACGGCGATGCAATGTTAATTGTATAATGAAAGTATTTGCTATAATTCCATCAGGAGGCTCAGGATCGCGGATGAATAATCTGCTTCCCAAGCAGTATATCCGTATCAACGGAAAAGAAATTATTGCTTATACTTTGGAAGTTTTTCAGAAATGCGATTTGATTGATGAAATAATTATATCAGCTAACAAAGATTATTTCGATCTTCTTCTAACAATAAAAAATAATTATTCATTCTCTAAGATTTCAAAAATTGTAGAAGGTGGAGAAGAACGGCAGCATTCGGTTTTCAATGCATTAAAATCTATCAACGCTAAGAACGATGACTTAATTGTCGTACATGATGCCGTTCGTCCGTTGCTATCTATAGGTATATTAACAAACGCGATAGATACAACAAAAAGATCAGGGAGCGCAGTTGTTGCTGTAAAAGCAAAAGATACTTTAATCAAAGGAACGGATTCAGTTCTTTCATATATAGATAGGCAGGATGTTTATTATGCACAAACACCGCAAGTATTCAGATATAAAATTTTATTGGAAGCCATGAACAAAGCAGAAAAAGAAAATTTTATCGGAACTGATGAATCAATGCTCGCTTATCGTGCCGGGCACAAAGTAGATATCGTGAGCGGTTCTTCTTTAAACTTTAAGATTACAAATGAGGAAGACTTGTTGATTTTTGAAAAAATGACTCAAAAGAGCTGAATGGAATCTGGCTTGTTTATAAAATACTTTTTCTCTAATTTTAACACAAAATTTAGGAACATCGAATGTTGAATTTAGCTTTTGTTGTAATCCTTTCTTACTTAGTAGGTTCTGTCCCGACCAGTATTATTGTAAGTAAACTGGTTCGTGGAATAGATATAAGAGAACACGGCAGCGGTAATGCAGGCGGGTCTAATGTTTTTAGAGTATTGGGCTGGAAGTACGGCATACTTGTCATTTTGCTCGATGCTCTTAAAGGTGCTCTTGCCGTCATTGTTGTAGCTCGTTTTTATTTAGATAGTTTTCCTTTTAAGAATATAACCCCATTTGATGATTTTACACTCGTTCAAATTATTTGCGGCGTAAGCGCTGTAATAGGGCATATATGGACTGTCTTTGCCGGATTCCGAGGCGGGAAAGGTATTGCTACGGGACTTGGAGTTCTAATAATGTTAGTTACTATAGATATGGCTCTTGCACTAGGAATATTCTTTATTGTTGTTGCCGTATCACGATATATTTCACTAGGTTCTTTAGCGGCGGCAGTTGCTGTTCCTTTAATTCTTGTAGTACGGGAAAACATTTTCGGGGTTGATATTCCGGGCTATCATACTATTCTTCCGTTCTGTATAATGCTTGCACTATTGGTAATTTATACACACAGAAAAAATATTGATCGCATAATCAACGGCAGTGAAAGAAAAATATCATTCGTAAAAAAGAAATCAAATTAAATGAGAATTTCTGTTCTCGGAGCCGGTGGCTGGGGAACAACTCTTGCCATCCTTCTTCATCATAACGGCCACGAAGTAACTCTGTGGGAATACAAACGTCACTACGCCAGAACTCTTAAGAGCTCTCACGAAAATAAAGTTTACCTGCCAGGCATCAGGATTCCAAAAGAAATTAATATCACTCACTCACTTGAAGAAAGCTGTACCAGTAAACACATAATTGTGCTTGCCGTTCCTTCACAATTTATACGGAGCGTTTTACACAGCATCAAACAATTTAATTTTTCCGATACTACTTTTGTTAGTGTTGCCAAAGGAATTGAAAAAGATACATTACTTACCGTTTCACAAATTGTTAAAGATGAACTTAAAAATATTTCCCATTCTCAAATTGGAGTCATTTCAGGTCCGAGTCATGCAGAAGAAGTTGCAAGAAAGATTCCTACTGCTGTTGTTGCCGGATCAAGAGATTATACAACTGCAAAACAGATTCAGACGGCATTTATAACTTCTTACTTCCGCGTATACTCGTCCACTGATTTACTTGGTGTTGAATACGGCGGTGCTTTAAAGAATGTAATTGCAATTGGTGCGGGAATAATTGACGGAGCTAAGTTTGGTGATAACACTAAAGCTGCAATAATGACCCGCGGTATCGCAGAGATTTCCAGACTTGGGATTGCTTTAGGAGCGAAACCGGAAACATTTTCGGGTTTATCGGGTATGGGCGATCTTATTGTTACATGTATGAGTAAACATAGCCGTAACCGTTATGTGGGAGAACAGATCGGTCGCGGTAAAAAATTGAATGACGTTTTAAAAAAGATGACAATGGTTGCAGAAGGAGTTGAAACTTGCCGGTCAGTCCATCAGCTTTCCGCAAAACATAAAATTGAAACTCCGATTGCTAATGCTGTTTACAAGATACTCTTTGAAGACCGGGACGCCACAAAAGTAACATACGAATTAATGACCCGCGATATGAAAGCCGAAGACGAGTAAATTACTACTCACCTTCCGTTTTTTTATTTATATTTCCTACAATTCATAACGAAATCATTTAATTCATGCCCGAAAAAGTTTTTACATCTGTTCAATACTTAAAATCTGTTGGACCAAAACGGGCTGAATCGTTTTCCAAGATTGGAATAAACACAATTAAAGATTTACTCTTTTATTTCCCCACAAGATATCTTGACCGTTCTACTCTTTTAAACAGTGTAAAAGTTGTGCAGCATTTAATTGAGGGTTACCAGGGAGAAGTAACTATAATCGGTCATGTGATTGATTCTGAAGTACATTACTATCACAAGAAACAAATTTTTAAGGTGCGGATGAAAGATGCTTCCGGATTTTTTGAATGTGTTTGGTTTCAAGGTGCAAAATATTTCAAAGACGTATTCAAAGCCGGTGATTACTTTGCCGTCTCAGCAAAACCGGTTTTAACCAAATACGGACATTTGCAATTTGTTCATCCGGATTTTGACAGACTTGCTGAAAAAGAATCAAAAGAATTTTTAAATACAGGAAAGATTATTCCATTCTATAGAATGGCAAAAGAGTTGCGGGAAACAAATCTTGGCGACCTTAGCCTGCGGAGAATTATTCATCAAGCTGTTGAAACATTTTCTGGGGATTTAGTAGAAACACTTCCCGATCATATCATAAAAGAAAAGAATCTTCTTGCTTTGACCGAAACAGTCCGCAATATGCATTTCCCGAAAGATTACCCTTCTTTAGAAACTGCAAAGCACCGGCTTAAGTTTGAAGAGCTGTTTTATTTTGAATGTCTTGTAGCATTAAGAAAGAAATTTTATAGTGAAAAGAGAAAAAGTTTTTCTTTTAAGGTTCAGGCAGGTCCTTTGAAAAGTTTTTTGAAGTCATTACCTTTTACTCTCACCGCCTCACAGTTAAAAGTTTTAAGTGAGATACGAAAAGATCTTGAAAGCAGTAAACCAATGAACCGATTACTTCAAGGTGATGTAGGAAGCGGTAAAACAATTGTTGCTTTGATCAGTATGCTGATCGTAGTCGAGAACGGTTACCAGGCTGTTCTTATGGCTCCAACAGAAATTTTAGCCGACCAGCATTTTAAAAGAATTACGGAAATGATGAAGCCATTTGGATTTATTGTTGACGAATTGATCGGAGGACAGAAAAAATCCGAGCGGGAAAAAGTTTTACGAAAAATCCGGGAAGGAAAAACAAATATAATTATCGGAACTCATGCACTGATCGAGGAGAATGTTGAATTTCATAAACTAGGTTTAGTTGTAATAGATGAGCAGCACCGTTTTGGAGTTATGCAGAGATCAACTTTAGTACAGAAAGGATTTCAATCCGATGTTCTAATAATGACAGCTACACCTATCCCGCGTACCTTATCAATGACAATTTACGGCGATCTTGACATTTCTGTTATTGATGAGATGCCTTTGAATAGAAAACCGATTAAAACATATTTACGTGGTGAGAGCAAGCTGCCTGATATTTATGATTTCATTAAAACAAAAGCTAAAAATGGTTATCAAACATTTTTAGTCTATCCACTTGTTGAGGAATCTGAAAAGATAGAGTTGAAAGCCGCACAAACTTATTTTAACAAACTTAGTACTAATCAATTAAAAGATTTAAGATTATGCTTAATCCACGGACGAATGAACTGGCAAGAGAAAGAAAAGATAATGTTCGAGTTTGCCGCTAAGAAATATGATGTGCTGGTTTCGACCACGGTAATTGAGGTCGGGATTGACATACCGGATGCGAATATAATTGTAATAAATGATGCATTCAGATTCGGTTTATCACAGCTTCATCAATTACGCGGAAGAGTTGGAAGAAGCGACAAACAAGCTTACTGTTTGCTTGTTGCTAAAGATGAACTTGCTGTTAAGTCAAATCAATTCAATTTCAATTTCGATTATCTATCACCTGAACAAATTGAAAGGAATAAATCAATCATACGTTTGAACTCAATGGTTAAACACTCAAGCGGGTTTGATCTTGCGGAGATAGACTTAAAATTACGCGGACCGGGAAATATTTTTGGGATACAACAAAGCGGTTTACCCGAATTAAAGTATGCCAATGTAATTGAAGACACAAAAATTTTATCTGACGCTAGAGAAACTGCTTTTAAAATTATCGAGGGTGATAACAACCTTTCAAGTGGGAAAAATAATATTATAAAAAAATCTCTCGAAGAAAATTATTCCGATCAAATCTACTTCGCGCAAACAGCGTAACTACATCTCGTAAAATTTTTCTCCGGACACTCCCGTCATAAATATTTTTTTCACCTCTACATTAGTCGTGCCAAAAAATTTTTTTCCGAAAAATTTTTCGAACAATTTCTTGCATAAAATTTTTAAATGGTTATATTTCAATCAGAAAAAATTAAGGAAATGTTATTAGTTCCTATCTACCAAATAAAAAATTAAAAATTGCTCTGACATATAACGTAAAACCGGAAGAAAAAAATTTTTCCGACCGAACATCTCTCACCCTAAACACAAAATCATCAATTTCTTACAATGAAACTTATGCCGAGTGGGATACTATCGAGACAATTAATGCTCTAAAAGATTCTTTGGAACTGTTTCATGACGTAACTTTGATCGAAGCGGATGAAAATGCATTCGAGAAATTTAAAAAGTTACGACCCGATTTAGTTTTTAATGTTGCCGAGTGTGCAAATGGCATAAGTCGTGAAGCTCAGATACCTGCGATGCTTGACATGTTACAAATTCCTTACACCGGTTCCGATCCATTAACGTTAGCTACATGCCTGGATAAAGCCAGGACGAAAGAAGTTTTATCATATCACAACATTCCAACTGCAAAATTCCTTCTTGTTGAATCAATTTCCGATTTAGGAAACTTCGATCTGCGTTTTCCGGTAATTGTTAAACCTGTAGCGGAAGGTTCCGGCAAAGGTATTTTCAATTCTTCACTGTTAAACAATTTGGATAAGCTCAAAGAGAATTTGACTGACAGTCTTAAGACTTATAATCAGCCGTTCCTTGTTGAGGAATTCTTACCGGGGCGTGAGTTCACAGTTGCTATTATTGGCAATGGTGAGGATACCGAAGTTTTACCTATTGTAGAGATAAATTTAAGCGAATTACCGAAAGAATTGGCTCCGATATACTCTTACGAAGCAAAGTGGGTTGTTGATACACGTGATAATCCGCTGAATATCTTTTCATGCCCGGCCCAAATAGATACAGAACTTCAGAAAAAAATTACAAACATAGCTTTGAAAACTTATAAAGTATTACGATGCCGTGATTGGAGTAGAATTGATATCCGCCTTGATGCGAACGGTGAGCCGAATATAATTGAAATTAATCCGCTGCCTGGAATTCTTCCCGACCCGAAAGACAATTCGTGTTTTCCTAAAGCTGCAAGAACCGGCGGAATGTCTTATGAAGAAATGATAAACAAAGTTTTATTCACTGCAGCAAGAAGATACAGCTTAGTATGAATTTCGAACAAAAAATATTGATCTGTTATAATGAACCGACCAGATATTATGACAATTATCTTGGTAAAAATATATCCGACTCAAAAGATAATGTTGATCTTTCCGAAAGGGAATTTCTAAAACAGATTGCTTTGATCAAGAAATCCCTATCCAAAAAATATATGAGCGTTGAAACCCTTGCCGTTAACAGCGATATTAAGAGTGCAATCAAAAAAATATTAAATTATTCTCCAGATGCCATTTTTAATTTCGTTGAATCGGTTGAGGGCAATACAAACCTGGAAAGTTACATCGCGGGACTTTTTGATATTCTTGGAATACCATACACAGGCAACGGGGCAATCGCTCTTGGCAATTGTCTGATCAAATCCAGAACAAAACAGATTCTTCAATCACATGGTATAAGAACTCCTAAACATTTAATTACAGAAGTGAATGAAATCCCGGATAAGGATAAATTCTCTTTAAGATTTCCAGTTATACTAAAACTTGCCCGCGAAGATGCGAGCATAGGCATTTCAGAATTTTCAGTAGTGCTGAATTTTGATGCTTTGTTGGAAAGATTAAATTATCTCTACACTTCTTTCAACCAGGAAGTTTTGATCGAAGAATACATTGAGGGCCGCGAATTAAATGTTGCAATTCTTGGTGATAAGGTTCTTCCAATCTCCGAAATCCGTTTTGACGGATTACCTGACGATCTTCCTAAAATAGTTACTTATGAAGCTAAGTGGTCGCCGGAGAGCACCTACTTCAAACATACAACTCCAAAGTGTCCAACAGATTTAGATGAAAACATAAGACTTAAAGTTGAAAAAATGGCACGTGAAGCATTCGAAGCACTAGAATGCAGAGATTATGCCCGCGTTGATATTAGATTAAATCAAAGAAATGTTCCTTACGTTATTGAAGTTAATCCTAATCCGGATATTTCTCCTGATACAGGATTTATCCGTGCAGCAGCAGCAGCAGGAATTAGTTATGATCAATTGCTTTATACACTTTCAAAGTTCGCATTGAAGAGAATAGCTTATGATACGCAAGCTGCAAGCTAACGATAGGGAACAATTAGTCTCTATCATTAATAAAACAGATAATTTTAGTAATGAAGAGAAGAAAGTTGCTGTTGAATTAATTGATGAAGCGATTGGAAATCCGAATCATGAATATTACAATGTCTTTATTTATGAAAATGATGGAAAGATTGCCGGTTATCATTGTACAGGTAAGAGAGCGTTAACAGATGGTGTGTTTGATCTGTTCTGGATTGTTGTAGATAATAACGGTCAGAATAAAGGAATAGGAAAACAGTTGTTAGATCACGCGGAAAATTTTGTAAAAGAAAATAAAGGAAGATGGATTCTTGCTGAAACATCTTCCAAAGATGTTTACAATGCTACAAGAAATTTTTATATGAGGAATAATTACTCGATAGTCTCCCAGATAAAAGATTTTTATACAATCAACGATAATTTGATTGTATTTGGTAAATACATAAAAACATAAAAAGGAATAATATAAAGGGTAACTATCATGGAACTCTGGCAGCAAATGGTTAGAGACAGTGTTCACTCTGTTGATCAACTTGTGGAAAAATTTGGGATTGACAGAACAGTAGCAGAAGGTTTGGATGAATTTTTTCAAGCTCGTATAAATCCATACTATCTTAGCCTAATCCGATATCCGGGTGATCCGATCTGGAGACAATGCGTACCGGATAAAGCAGAATTGGATGATCTGGAAGGATTTGAAGATCCGCTTCAAGAAGATAGAATGAGCCCTGTTCCTAATATTACGCATAGATATCCCGATCGGGCATTATTCCTAACAACAAGCCAATGCGGAATGTATTGCCGTTTCTGCACTAGAAAAAGAAAAGTAGGTAACTCAGATAAAATTTCGATGAAAGAACTTGAATCGGCTTTTAAGTATCTCGAAAAGCATACTGAAATCCGCGATGTAATTATGTCCGGCGGCGATCCGTTAATGCTTACAGATGTTATGCTTGAAAAAATATTAAAGAGATTGAGACAAATACCACATATAGAAATAATCCGGATAGGTTCAAAAATGCCGTGCGTTCTTCCACATCGTATCACCCCTAAATTGGTTGAGATGATCAAGAAGTATCACCCGATTTATGTTAACACGCACTTCAATCATCCATGGGAAATTACTCCTGAAAGCACCAAAGCTTGCGAGATGCTTGCCAATGCAGGAATACCGGTAAGTAACCAGGCAGTTCTAATGAAAGGAGTAAATGACGATGCTGAAGTAATGAGAGAGCTCTTTACGAAACTTCTCAAGATAAGAGTTAGACCTTACTATTTATATATGGCTGATGAAACACGCGGAGCTAATCATTTTAGAACTTCACT
This sequence comes from Melioribacter sp., assembly GCA_012026935.1. GTDB lineage: Bacteria > Bacteroidota > Ignavibacteria > Ignavibacteriales > Melioribacteraceae > Fen-1258. The sequence continues at coordinate 50,160 of VEPI01000134.1, forward strand.
TGAAACCGGTCTGGAAATTATGCAGAAACTACGCGGTTATACAAGCGGACTTGCAATACCTCATTTTGTTATTGATGCACCGGGAGGCGGCGGTAAGATACCGATTCTCCCTCAATACGTTCTGCACCGCGATGAAGATAGAGTTGTAATGAAGAATTATAAAGGTGAGATTTTTGTTTACCGTGAAGCGCACAACGGCGAAGTTAAACCTGATTTGAAAATTCCAATTGAATTAGTTGATAAGAAAAACGGTAACGGTTCTAATGGTAATGGATCGAACGGAAATGGTTCCAATGGATCATCCAAAAAACCAAGAAACTATAAAGAGAAGGTTGAAGTTACCGAAGTTGCAACAAGCAATAATTGACCTGTTTTCAAAATAATATTGACAAAAAACCCCGCATAAGCGGGGTTTTTT
>VEPI01000053.1 GCA_012026935.1 Melioribacter sp.
TTCGTAAATCATAAATCAACAATCATAAATTTATTAACCTCTGATTATCTCTCCTATTGAGAGAATTTTCTTATATTTACCCGCAAATAAACCACAATATTGAGTTAAATCTTGGCTAAGGAAAAAGTTTTAGTTACATCAGCACTGCCGTATGCAAATGGGAATATTCATCTTGGGCACTTAAGCGGTGCATATCTGCCGGCTGATATTTACGTACGGTATAAAAGATTGAACGGCGATGATATCCTTTACATCTGCGGATCAGATGAACATGGTGTACCGATTACAATTACTGCAGATAAAGAAAAGATTACACCTAAAGAAGTTATAGACCGTTTTCATAATGCCAACAAAACAGCTTTCGAAAGATTTGGAATGAGTTTCGATATTTACTCTCGAACCAGCTTGCCAATCCACCATGAAACAGCGCAATCTTTTTTCAAATCATTCTATGATCAAGGAATTCTAGTAGAAAAGAAAACGATGCAATTCTACGATGAAAAAGTAAAAATGTTTTTACCCGATCGTTATGTAGAAGGAACTTGTCCGCGTTGCGGAAATGAAGAAGCCCGGAGTGATGAATGTGAAAGATGCGGCTCACTTTATGATCCATCTGAATTGAAAAATCCAAAGAGTAAGATTAGCGGAGAAACTCCCGTATTGAAAGAAACATCACATTATTTTTTCCCTTTAGGAAAATATCAAGACCGGTTAAAAAAATATATTGATGAGATGAATGAAAAATACGGATGGAAAGATAATGTTCTTAATTATTGCCGGGGATGGTTCAACGATGGTTTGAAAGACCGCGCAATAACCCGCGATCTTGATTGGGGTGTTAAAGTTCCGCTTGATGGTGTGGAAAATAAAGTTCTTTATGTTTGGTTTGAAGCGGTTCTTGGTTATATCTCAGCAACAAAAGAATTATCGCATCAGCGAAGTGAACCCGATTTGTGGAAGGAATACTGGCAAGGTAAGGACACGAAGTATATTGCGTTCATAGGAAAAGATAATGTAGTATTTCATACAATCATTTTCCCCGCAATACTTATGGCTTGGAACGATGCTAATAAAAATAAATTTATTCTGCCGCAGAATGTTCCCGCAAACGAATTCCTAAATTTTGAAGGTAAGAAATTTTCAAAATCACGTGGATGGGGAATTGATCTTGATGAATTTTTACAATTATTTCCTGCTGATCTTCTTCGTTATACTCTCGCTGCAAATCTTCCGGAAAATAAGGACACGGACTTTTTCTGGAAAGAATTTCAATCGCGTACTAACGGTGAACTAGCGGATATTCTCGGAAACTTTGTGAACCGGACTTTTACTTTTGCCCACAAACATTTTGAAGGTAAGGTTCCTGAAAGAAATAAACTGCAAAAAATTGATTTGGAGATGCTTGATTACTTGAAATCCCAGCCTCAAAAGATTGCTGATTTAATTGAGCGTTATAAAATTAAAGATGCTGTTTTTGAAATGATGAACCTTGCCCGTGCAGGGAATAAATATTTTAATGATTCTGAACCCTGGGTAACTTCAAAGAAAAATAAAGAGCAATGTGCAACAACAATAAATATTTGCCTAAATACAATTTATACCCTCGGTGTAATCTTTGAACCTGTAATTCCTAATACCGGTGTAAAGATTTTGAAAATGTTGAATGCGCGGCCAACAGAATGGTCAAAATCCGGAAATTCAATTTTACATTCCGGTCAAAAACTTAATGAAGCAGAAATTTTATTCACAAAAATTGAAGATAAAGTGATTGAAGAACAGATTAATAAACTCGAACCGGCGGCAGATAAGCCAATAGAATCAATAGAAGAAATTACTATTGATGAATTCAAACGGCTAAAATTAAAAGTGGCAAAAATTATTGCTGCCGAAAATGTCAAGAAGAGTGATAAACTTCTTAAACTTCAGATTGATTTAGGTAATGAACAGCGCCAATTAGTTGCAGGCATTGCGAAAAGTTATAAACCGGAAGAACTTATTGGAAAGAAAGTTTTAATTGTTGCTAATCTTAAAGCGGCAAAATTATTTGGGATAGAATCACAAGGAATGATATTAGCTGTAGATACTCAGGAAGAAGGGAAAGTAAAAGTAATTGAAATTGACGAAGCGATCGAACTAGGCAAGACAGCTAAATAATTTGCAAGATTGATTGGAAGATTATTCCGGTTTAGTATTTTATTAATATCTACTTATGAAGAACAACTTTGGCAAAACAAAAATCACCGCGAAATAAAACCATCTCATTAAGCCGTAAAGAAATATCCCATTATTTTAAACGATTAATAAAATTACATAGCAAGGCTTCATTAACAGAAATTAATAATAAAACAATTAACCAAAATTTATCTGATGTTTTGGATCTGCTGCCTGAAAAATTTATTGACTTAATAATAATAGATCCTCCGTATAATCTTACTAAAACTTTTAACAAAACTTCTTTTAAGGAAAAATCAATTCATGAATATGCTGAATGGATAGAAAGTTTTATATCAAAACTAAAACGGATTTTGAAACCAAATGCTTCAATTTATTTTTGCGGAGACTGGCACACCTCTATTTCTATTCCTCTAGTTCTAGAAAAATATTTTATTGTTAGAAACCGGATAACATGGGAAAGAGAAAAAGGAAGAGGAGCTAATAAAAATTGGAAGAACAATTCGGAAGATATTTGGTTCTGCACAAACTCAAATAAATATACTTTTAATACTGATGCTGTAAAACTGAACAGAAGAGTTCTTGCACCGTATCGTGATGCAAATGGGAAACCGAAAGATTGGAGTACAATTAAGAATGGCGATTATCGTTTAACTTTTCCTTCTAATATTTGGAATGATATTTCAGTTCCGTTCTGGTCTATGGGTGAGAATACCCCTCATCCTACTCAAAAGCCGGAAAAATTAATTGCTAAATTAATTCTCGCCGGGTCTAACAAAGGTGATTTGGTTTTTGATCCCTTTCTCGGATCAGGCACTACATCTGTTGTTGCTAAGAAGTTGGACCGTAAATATGTCGGTATCGAATTAGACAAATTTTTTGCTTGTATAGCTGAAAAACGGCTTGAGGCAGCGGAAAAAAATAGATCAATTCAAGGTTATGAATTCGGAGTTTTCTGGGAACGCAATACTGCACCAATCAGTATAAAAACTCAGCGAAAGAAGCATTAGTACCTGAAGAAACAACAGCTTCCTTCCTTGATTTTCTAACCATCAATGGGTAAAATAACAAACTAAAATTTACACTAATGGAGGTTTACTAATGTATAAGACAAGAATAATTCTACTTATTCTACCGTTAATTATTTTTATTTCTTGTACTCCACAGGGTCAACGCACAATTGTCGGCGAATATGGAGATTATAAAATTTACTTAGATGATTTTGAAAAAGCTTATGCACGAAATTCGGGCGGAATCGAAAAAGCTAAAACGGATTCGTTAAGTTCTTACCAAAAATTTCTTGATCTCTATCTTAACTATAAATTAAAATTACGTGATGCAGAAGTCCGCGGATATACTAAAGACTCCGATATGCAAAAGGAATTGCATGATTATAAGATGAACATTGGTTCTACTCTATATCTAAATGATAAATTATACGAACCGAATATGCTTAAGCTTTATGAAAATAGAAAAACCGAGTTTAGAGCAAGTCATATTTTTCTTACCCCCGATTCAACAATGAACGTGGATAAAGTTAAAGAACTGGGTAATGAGCTGATAAAGCGTATTCAAAACGGAGAAGATTTTGCAACACTCGCTAAACAATATTCCAAAGATCCTTATACAAAAAACATAGGCGGAGATGTTTATTATTTTACCGCAGGCTTAGTAAATAATACAAATATAGAAGATGCAGTTTATGCAACTGAATTAGGAAAAATTTATCCCGAATTAGTTTATTCAGGTGCAGGGTATCATATTATTAAGATAACCGAGAAACATCCCCGCAGGGTATCTATTTCGGTCGAACATATATTAATTCCCTTTGCTGATTCAACCGGCAAAGCAGATACTGTGCAAGCATTAAAAACAATTCAAGACATAGAATTAAAAATAAAGAATGGTGCTAACTTTGGTGAAATGGCGTTTAAATATTCTAAAGATAAAGGGAGCGCCGAGCAACGAGGATTTATCGGGGCAATTACACGTGGCCGTACCGCAAAAGAATTTGATGAAGCCGCTTTTAAATTAAAAAAAGGAGAAGTCTCGCCAATTGTTAAAACACAATTTGGTTTTCACTTAATAAGATTAGTTGATGAATCCCCTTATCCAACTTACGAACAAGAGAAAGAAAATCTTAAAGAAATTTACGATAGGATGCGTTATAAAAAAGATTATGATCAACTCGTAGAAAAATTGAGAAAGGAATTGAAGTATTCCTTAAACAGTGAAACATTTGCTAAAATAATGGCTAACAGTGATACTACAAAAATTGCCGAGAGTTACTGGAAAAGTAAATTGCAAAAATCTGTAGGAAATCAAAAACTTTTTAGTATTAATGATAAATCCTATCCATGTGATAGTTTATTCGCGTATATGATCAGTCATAATATTAGTATAAATATGGTTATCAACTCAGCAATTCTTGAAGAATCGTTGAAAGCATATTCCGGCGACTTATTAATCAAGGAAAAAGCATTAACATATGATAATGAAAATCCCGAATTTGCAAAGTTGGTTGATGAATACGAAAAGGGAATTTATTTATTCCAAATCCTTGAAGAAGAAGTATGGTCTAAAATTTCTATTGATAGTGCAAAAATTTACTCATATTGGGAACAAAATAAACAAAACTATAAATGGAATAACCGAGTTGAGTTTAAGGAGATCTATTGCCATACGGATTCTTTAGCTAAAGTATGTTATTCATTAGCGTCTTCAAATTCCAACTTTGATTCTCTGTTTACAAAATATAATCAAAGAACAGGATATGATAATACGCCGGGTTATCACGGTTTAGTTGATGTTGGCTTTAATGAATTAGCAAATCAATCTAACTCATTGAAGAACATTGGCGATATTTCTAAACCTTTCGAGTTTGATAAAGGCTGGTCAATTGTGAAGCTAATCAAACGCGATCCGGCTCGCTTAAAAACTTTTGATGAAGCAAAGGCTGAAGCTAACAGTCAATTACAAGAAAGCGAAAGCAAACGACTGGAAACCGAGTACTTGAATAAACTGAAAAATATTTACAAGCCAAAACTCTATTATGATGAACTTAGTAAGGCATATAAGAATTAACAGTAATTTAATTATAATAATTTTTGCTTTTGCATTAACTCAATTTGGTTGTTCAAAAGAAGAGAAACCGTCAAAGTATGTTGCAAAAGTAAATAAGTCTGTTTTAACAGAGGATGATCTTAAATCAGCCTTAAAAGAAGAACGTAATAAAGGAATTTATAGAGAAGAGTATATCAACAATTGGATAAAATCTGAAGTTTTATACGAAGAAGCAGCTGATGAAGGATTATTAAACGATGCTGAGTTCAGATCGTTGTTTGACCGTACTAAAAAAGAATTAGCTTCGGCTTTGCTCATGAGAAAAATTGCAGATGAGAATAAAGTTGAACCAACTGATGAAGAAATAAAAAAATATTTTGACAGTAATAAAGATGATTTCAAATTGGTTGATGATGCATACATATTTAATGTAATTAATTTTAATGACTATAATAAAGCTGTAGAATTTAGAAATTCTTTGCTGGAAACCGAGTGGAATAGAGCCTTAAATCAGTATAGGAATGATCAATCGGTAATCGAATTGCAGTCAAAAAAAATGTTATTGAAATATCAGATTCAACCGGCTACATTACTTCGCGTTATTACAACTTTAGGCGTAAATGAAATAAGCGTGGTTTTAGAAACGGAACAGAAGAAATTTACTGTTGTTCAACTTCTAGAAAAATTTGGTAAAGATCTTATCCCTTCGCTTGATATGGTGAAAACAGAAGTAAAGGAACGATTATCAATTATTAAAAGAAATCAGTATATGAAAGAGTATATAGACAAATTAATTGCAGATCATAATTTGGAAATCGAGAGGTATTCAGAATGAGAAAAATATTTTTAATTGTGCTTGTATTTGCGGGAATAATAAATGCTCAGCAGGTAATAGATAAAATTGTTGCCGTTGTTGATAATGAAATCATTCTACAATCGGAGCTTGATTTTAGGATTAATATGGAAGCTGCACAAAAGAATTTAAATCCGGCGGATGTAAATTTACACCGCCAGATTCTAAATTCAATGATTGAGGAAAAACTGCTTTTTGCACAGGCAGAGCTTGATTCTATAACCGTTACTGATGATCAGGTGAAACAACGTCTGGATGACCAGATGAATTATTTTATTCAGCAGTACGGTTCACGTGACCGTCTTGAACAAATTTACGGCATGCCGTATGAAAAAATAAAACGATCACTACAGGAAGATACCCGTAAGGGATTAATGTCTTATATGCTTCAGCAAAAAAAGTTCGGGCAGCTTGATGCTACAAGAAAAGAAGTTGAAGATTTTTTTGAAACCTTCCGTGATTCTTTACCGGACGTTCAGGAAAAATTTGTTATACAGCATATTTTCCAAAATCCTAAAACAGGGGAACGAATAAAAAAGAAAGCAAAGGATTTTGCTTTGTCGTTATTGGATTCACTTAAGAAAGGTGCGGATTTTGCATCACTTGCAAAAAAATATTCTGATGATACAGGTAACGCATCGCAAGGTGGAGATCTTGGTTCAGTTAAAAGAGGGGCATTAGTGCCCGAGTTTGAAGCGGCAGCATTTGCGTTAGCACCAAATCAATTATCAGGTGTTGTAGAAACTGTTTTTGGCTTTCATATTATTCAACTGTTAGAAAGACACGGAGAATCAATTCATTGCAGGCATATTCTTATAAAAGTTAAGAGCGATGAAGAATCGGATCTTAAGGCTATTGAATTTCTAAATGATTTAAGAGACAGTGTTGTTAGAGGTAAAAATACTTTTGAGCATTATGCCCGTCTATATAGTGATGATAAAGAATCTGCTAAGTTAGGTGGAGAACTTGGAACATTTGAAGCAAGTCAGCTTGATAAATCTCTTCTTGATGTGATTTATAAATTAAAAGAAGGAGAAATAAGTTTTCCAAAACGGCTTGAAGTTGATAGAAATGTTTATGGCTATCATATAGTAAAATTGGAGAAGAGAATTCCTGCTCATAAGGCAAATTTGGATATTGACTACCCGGAAATAAAACGGATTGCAGAGTATTACAAAAAGAAAAAATTGTACGATAAATGGATGAGTGAGATAAAAAGTAAAATATATTGGGAAGTAAAAATATAATTTCGAAAACATTTTCGTTCTCTAAAGTATAACAAGGAAATATATTGGCAGATCAGAAAAATACTAACGATGTACAAACGGTTGAACAGTTAGCACAATCAGTAAAACAGATCAAACAAGAAATTGCAAAAGTGATTATTGGACAGGATCAAGTTGTTAATGATCTTCTCGTTAGTCTTCTTTCCCGTGGTCATTGTTTGCTAGTCGGCGTGCCGGGCCTGGCTAAAACACTATTAATAAAAACACTTTCGGAAGTTCTCGATCTAAAATTCAACCGGATTCAGTTTACTCCGGATTTAATGCCAAGCGATATCACCGGCACGGAAATAATTGATGAAGATCCGGTAACTAAGAAACGTATATTTAGATTTATTCAGGGTCCGGTTTTTGCAAATATTATATTGGCCGATGAGATCAATAGAACTCCGCCAAAAACACAAAGCGCGCTTCTTGAAGCAATGCAGGAACACAAAGTAACTGCCGCAGGTGTAACCAGAATACTTGAAGAACCGTTCTTTGTTTTAGCAACACAAAATCCAATCGAACAAGAAGGAACATATCCTTTGCCCGAAGCACAACTTGATCGTTTTATGTTCAATTTGTGGCTGGATTATCCAAGCTTTAAAGAGGAAATTGAAATTATTAAATCAACGACTAGTGATTACAAACCGGAATTGAAAAAAGTATTAAGCACAAATGAACTGATCAATTTTCAAAATTTAATTAAAAGAGTTCCTGTTGCTGAAAATGTAATTGAATTCGCTGTTAATTTTGTAAACAATACACGGCCAACAACAAATAACCAAAACAATTTTATCAAAGAACACGTAGCTTGGGGAGCCGGCCCGCGGGCATCTCAATATTTAATTCTTGCTGCTAAAACTAAAGCTGTTATGGGAGGACGATTTACTCCTGCAATAGATGATGTTAAAGAATTTCTGATTCCTGTACTCCGCCACAGAATTATTCCTAACTTTTCAGCTGAAGCTGAAGGTATTAATTCAGTTGAGATTATTAGGAAATTAACCTAATGCCGAAAAAAACACATCATTACATAAATATATTTTTTTTAATTCCACTTGTTTTATTTTTCACTTCATGTAAAAGTGAAAAGAAAACAACAAAGAGCGAAATAATAAAACCTAATCAGTTTGGATTGAGCGTTGCAAATCTTATTGAAGTACGTGATACAATAGAGGCAGATCAAACTCTTTCCGATATTTTAATCCCTCATGGAGTAACCCAGCAAAAAATTAATGAAATAGAAAAAGCGGCACGAAATATATTTCCGCTTCGCAGCTTTAGAGCCGACGACGAATTGTATGTTTATGCTAAGTGGGATTCAGTAGAGACTGTTAAGTATTTAGTATATGTTCAAGACCCGGTAAACTATGTGGTTTTTGATGTTGCAGATTCTATAAATATTTATAAAAAACAAAAACCGGTTACAATCAGAGAAAGAACAGTTTCGGGAGTAATCAATAATTCTTTATACGAAACACTTCAAGAAAAAAAGATTGAATCCCAAATCGCAGCAAGACTGGAAGATATTTATGCATGGCAAATTGATTTTTTTAGAATTCAGCCGACGGACAGTTTCAAAGTCATATATGAGCAAATATTAGTGGATAGTGTTCCGGTAGATGTCGGAAAAATCTATGCAGCTAATTTTTATTCCAATAAAGAAAATCATTTTGCATTTTACTTTAATAAAGAAAAAAATGAAAGCTATTTTGATGAGAGAGGAAACAGTCTTAAAAGACTTTTCTTAAAAGCACCTTTGAAATATTCCCGTATATCGTCAAAATTTTCATTAAGCAGGTATCATCCAATTCTGCATAGAAATAAATCACATCTGGGAACGGACTATGCCGCTCCTGCAGGAACACCGATTATGACGGTCGGCAACGGAGTAATTCTTGAAGCAGGTTATTCAAGCGGGAATGGAAATTATGTTAAAGTAAAACACAACGCTACTTATACAACACAATATTTGCATATGTCGCGCTTTGCAAAAGGAATACACCGAGGAGTTTCAGTTTCTCAAGGTCAAATTATTGGTTTTGTAGGAAGTACCGGATTGGCAACCGGTCCGCATGTTTGTTTTCGTTTTTGGAAAAACGGCAGACAGGTAAATCCGTTAAGAGAAAAATATCAATCATCGGGTCCAGTTGAGAAAAAATATAAACATGATTTTGAGTTAGTTAAGGATGAATGGATGATAAAATTGAACGACACAATCGGGCATGTTGAAGAATTGAATACTCAATCAAAAACAAAAAGCTGAAAACCTACTGCTGATAGCTGACCTGCATCTTCTTGCATCATTATGAATAATTATTCACGGAACTTTTTGCCGTAATTTACCACTTAGGCGTCCCGATTAATTTTTTTTAATCTCACGTCAAAATCGTTGCATTGAAAAAATTAGTTTCATAGTTTTGCAACACTTTATAAATTGAAGGATGTAAAATGAAAACAGAATGCCCTGTATGCGGCGCTCAAATAGAACTGGCTTCCGATGCAGTCCAAGGTGAATTAATTGGATGCCCTGATTGCGGCACTGAATTGGAAATAGTTTCCGTCAATCCCCCTCAAGTGAAAGAAGCACCTCAAGAAGAAGAAGACTGGGGTGAGTAAGTTGATCTGGGTATTAGATTCAACCTTACGCGAAGGCGAACAAACTCCGGGTGTTTATTTTGATAAACATATAAAACTTGCGATTGCAAGTTTACTGGAAGAAATTGGCATTGACATCATAGAATCCGGTCATCCTATGGTAACACCGGAGATTCATGCTGCTGTAAAATCAATTGCTCAAAAAGGATACAAAGCTGTTGTTGGTGCTCACTCACGTTCTCTTCAAACTGATGTTGATCTTGCACTTGAATGCGGTGTTGGATTCCTCGGAATATTTTATTGCGTTTCAGACGAAAGATTATCAACAGTTTTTAAAAAAGATCTTGATTCTGCCATTAAACAAATTACAGATGTTATTAAATATGCAAAATCACAGAAACCAAATCTGTTAATTCGTTACACTCCTGAGGATACAGTTCGATCTCAATTTGAAAACGTAGTTAAAGCAGCAGTCGCTGCAGTTGAAGCTGGTGCGGATATTATTAGTGTTGCCGATACAACTGGTTATATGGTTCCCGGAACTTCAAGAAGCATGTATGATTATATATCACGTTTAATTCAAGAATTAGATAAATTAAATTTGCATCCTAGAATTGCAGTTCATTGCCATAACGATCGCGGCTTGGCACTTGCAAATGCACTTGATGCATACAGAGCCGGTGCAAGTATAATTGATGCCGCTGCATTAGGTTTAGGTGAAAGAGCCGGCATAGTTGATCTTGCCTCACTTTTGGTTGTGCTTACTGTTGATTATAATGAAACGAGATGGAACCTTTCAAAATTAGTTGAACTGTATGATTTAGTAAGTAAACACTCCGGGATTCCAATTCCGGCAAACTTTCCTATCACCGGGAAAAATGCTTTCACTCATTGTGCAGGCGTTCATACACATGCGGCTTCTATTAATCCTATGCATTATGAAAGTTTAAATCCGGAAATTCTTGGACGGACAAGAACTTTTTCACTTGATCATATGTCGGGAATAGCTTCATTGAGGTATGCGTTAAAATTAATTGATGAAATTTCATTGGATGAGCCTCATCAAATGGATGTTCTTAAAGAAGTAAAATCTGTTGGTCAACGCGGCCGTACGGTTGATCTTGCCGAACTTAAACATATCGTTGATGCAGTTAAACATCACAAGACATTCAATAGCTGAGATAATTTTCTCAGCTCTACCTTTTTAAATATATTGAACTAGGAGAGTAAAATGAAAATCGGGCTGCTTCATTCGTTGATTCGAAAAGATGAAAAATTCCTTATTGATGAATTCAATAAGAAAAAGGGAATTGAATTGGTAATGATTGACGACCGTGAAATCAAATTTAATATTGGTAAAGATAAATTTAATCTTGATATTGTTGTTGAGCGGTGTATTAATCACTCAAGAGCATTGCATGGTCTGAAGTTATTTGAAACAGCCGGAATTAAATGTGTGAATACATATAGCGTAGCAACTATCTGCGGTGATAAGCTTTTGACATCATGTGCATTAGCAGATCATAAAGTACCTCAGCCGGAAGTGCGAGTAGCTTTCACGGAAGAATCTGCACTTAAAACAATTGAGGAGATGGGTTATCCCGTTGTATTAAAACCTGCGGTAGGTTCTTGGGGAAGATTGCTTTCAAAAGTAAATGACCGCGATGCAGCCGAAGCGATCCTGGAACATAAAGCGGTTCTTGGCTCATATCATCATTCTATTTTTTATATTCAAAAGTATGTTGAGAAAAAGGGAAAAGATATTCGTTCGTTTGTAGTGGGCGATAAATGTATAGCTGCCATTTATAGATCTTCTGCTCACTGGATAACAAATACTGCGCGGGGCGGTGTTGCTACTAATTGTCCTGTTACCGACGAACTAAATGATATCTCGGTACGTGCGGCGAAAGCCGTCGGCGGAGGAATTGTGGCAATAGATGTTTTCGAGACTACGCAAGGATTGATGGTTAATGAAGTAAACTATACAATGGAATACAAAAACAGTATAACAACAACCGGCGTTAACATTCCGCAGAAGATGGTAGAATATATTTTACAAGTTGCCGAAGGTAGAAAATGAAATTGAAAGTTTCGATAATTGGCGCATCAGGTTACACAGGAGGAGAATTACTTAGACTTTTGCTTTTTCATCCCAATGTTGAAGTAAATCAAGTTACATCTGAAAGCTATACCGGAAAATTTGTTTACAAAATTCATCCGAACTTGCGCAAATCAACAATGCTCAAATTCAGTTCTGCAAACGAGCTTCAGCCGTGCGATCTTTTATTTTTATGTCTGCCTCACAACAGATCACAGAATAAGATTGATGAATTTAAAAAGTTAGCTCCGAAGATTATTGATCTCAGTGCCGATTTCCGTTTGAAAGACGTTAACGAATACGAAAAATGGTACGGGCATAAACATGCTAGACCAGATTTGCTGAACGATTTTGTTTACGGAATACCGGAACTTCACCGCACGGAAATGAAAAAAACAAATTACATCTCGAGTGCGGGATGTAATGCAACTGCAACTATACTCGGTTTGTATCCGCTTTATAAAAATAATTTAGTTGAATTAGATAGAACGGTTATTGAAGTTAAAGTTGGATCTAGCGAGGGCGGTAATAAAGGTAACGAAGGATCGCATCATCCTGAGAGAGCCAATGTTGTACGTTCCTATCAACCAACTCAACACAGACATACTGCAGAGATGCTGCAGGAACTTTCATTCGGACAAAAACTTGCAATTCATTTTTCAGCAACTGCGATAGATATGGTTCGCGGACTACTCGCCACTTGTCATGTTTTCTTGAAAAATGATCTTCAAGAAAAAGATATTTGGAAAATTTATCGAGATGCATACGGTAACGAGCCATTCATAAGAATCGTTAAAGAGAGTGAAGGTATTTACCGTTATCCGGAACCAAAATTATTAATCGGCACAAACTATTGCGATATTGGATTTAAGAAAGATGAATTCTCAAATCGCCTTGTTGTTATTAGTGCAATTGACAATTTAATGAAAGGTGCAGCAGGACAGGCGCTTCAGGCATTTAATTTAATGAACGGTTTTGATGAACGGACCGGATTAGAATTTCCGGGACTTCATCCAATCTAAAATTATGCTCTTGCTCATGATCTTAATCTTGATCTGTTAGAGCACGAGCATGAACAAGAGCAAGATCAAGAATAAAAAATGTGCAGACTACTTTACGTTAATTCAAAAAATAAATTTTCGTGTGCCGAATATCTTAATAAATTTGCGGATATATCTAAGAACAGTAAGGAATTTCAAGGACACGGCTGGGGTTGTGCATATTTATTGAGCGGTAAATGGAATTATTATAAAAATGTTAATCCAATATGGGAAGATGATCTTTCACAGTTTGGCAATTCGAACCGTTTGATTGCGCACGCAAGAAGCGCTTTCAAAGATGAAGGTGTTGCTGTTGAAAATAATATGCCGTTCTATGATGAGAAGTACATTTTTATTTTTAACGGTGAGCTTAGAGGCGTAAAAATTAAAGAGGAAGGTAAAATCGGCGCCGAAAAAATTTTTAATTATATAAAGAGATTTGATAAAGGAAGTATCAAGGATGCTTTACGAAAAGGGACAGAGATTATAAAGAATAAATCTAATTATATCCGTGCTATGAATATTATTATGACCGACGAGAAGTCAGCTTATGTTTATTCACATTTCAACGAGGATGAGGATTACTTTACCATGAAGATTAAAGAGAACGATAATATGTTAATTGTCTGTTCGGAAAAATTAACCGATGAAATTGGGTGGGCGCCTATTCAAAATAATACGTTGATGGAGTTACAATGCTTTTGATCAAGATCGGCGGCGGAAAAGAACTAAACCTAAATGGAATAGTGAGTGATTTAGCCGCACTAAATGAAAAATTTATTATTGTTCACGGTGCAAATGCTTTGCGTGATGATCTTGCAAAAAAACTTGGTATTGAAAAGAAAGTCGTTACATCGCTCTCCGGTTATGATTCCGTCTTCAGCGATGAAAATACAATTGATCTCGCTATGATGGCTTATGCCGGGCTAAAGAACAAACGTATCGTTGAATTGCTTCAGCAGAATGGCGTTAATGCAGTTGGACTTTCGGGTTTAGATGGAAAAGTAATACAAGGTAAACGGAATAGTGGAATTAAAGTCCGGGAAGGTGGTAAGACATTATTGTTAAGAGATTTTTCCGGTAAGCCGAAAGCAATTAACAAACAACTTTTGGATTTATTACTTGATAACGGTTATACGCCCGTACTTAGCGTACCGTTGATAGATGAGAATAATTTTGCTATCAACTCCGAGAACGATGATATCATAGCATTGCTTCAAAACGAATTCAAAGCTGAAAAAATTATTTCTCTGATCGAAGCACCGGGATTTTTATTAGATAAAAACGATCCGTCATCACTTGTTTCAAACATTTCAAAAGCTGAGTTGGAAGCCATGGAACAAAAAGTTGATGGAAGAATGAAAAGAAAAATTCTTGCATTAAGAAAATTATTTGAGTCCGGAGAAACAACTGTTATCCTCTCGGACGGCAGGACAGAAAATCCAATTAAAGATGCTTTAAATGGAAAAGGAACTACAATACAATGAAAGATTACAAAGCAATCACCCAGAAATATGAAATTGATGTCTATCCACGCCGCGATGTTGTGTTAGTAAAAGGAAAAGGAGCGCGCGTATGGGACGATCAGGGTAATGAATATATTGACATGGCTGCCGGAATCAGCGTTGCAAATGTCGGCCATGCAAACGATAAGGTTGTTGAGGCAATTTCAAAACAAGCGGCAACTCTTATTACCTGTCCAAATACTTTTTATAATGATACTAAAGCAATTTTTTTGGAAAAGCTCTTCAGTATTGCACCTAAAAATTTAACAAAGGCATTTCTTACAAACAGCGGAACAGAGGCAATTGAAGCCGCAATAAAATTTGCTCGGTTGAACACAAAGAAAACAAAATTTATCGCTGCGATGAAAGGTTTTCACGGAAGAACTATGGGCGCGTTAAGTGCTACATATAAAACAGAATACCGTGAAGGATTTGGTCCGTTAGTTCCGGGATTTACTTTCGTTCCATATAATAATTTTGAAAAACTTTTAGCTGCTGTTGATGATGACACTGCTGGAATTATTTTGGAGCCAATCCAGGGTGAAGGCGGAATTAATATCGGGCAGAAAGAATATTTTCAAAAAGTTAGAGAACTTTGTAACGAAAAAAATATTTTGTTTATTATTGATGAAATCCAAACCGGATTCTGCCGTACCGGAAAAATGTTTGCAATCGAGTATCTTGGAATTGAAGCAGATATGATGACGCTTGCAAAATCAATCGCCGGCGGATTTCCGATGGGCGCATTATTATGTTCAGATAAAATTACAGTTGAAAAAAGCAAACATGGTTCAACATTTGGAGGCAACCCGCTTGCATGTGCTGCAGGAATTGCAGCTATAGATTTTATGCTTGAAAATAAATTGTGGGAACAGGCTGAAGCTAAAGGAAAATATTTCAAAGAGAAATTGGAAAAGCATCCGCTCTCAAAAGTCCGTGAAATTAGAATTATCGGATTAATGATCGGCATGGAATTAAAAGATAAATCTCAACCTGTAATTATTGAATTACTTAATCATAAAATACTTTCTTTACCTGCTGGAGCTACTGTCTTGCGTATGCTTCCGCCATTAGTAATTAGTTACGAGGATTTGGATACGGTTATAGAGAAATTAGTTGAAATTCTTGCCTAATGAACGCAGAATGTAGAATGCAGAATGCTAAAAGCTAATTCTACACACTATGTTCTACATTCATAGTTCTGCATTCTGCATTCATTCATTTTGCTTTCTAACCTCAATTCATTTATTTTTCCCGTGCAAAAAATGAAAAAAATCTTATGATTCTTGATTACATACCTATTATTCTAGTGATAATTGTAGCTGCAGCTTTTGGCGGAATTGTTGTTTTTTCTTCAACTCTTTTTGGTCCTCAACGCCCAACAAAAGTTAAAACTATGACTTACGAAAGCGGCAAAGATCCTGTTGGTTCGACTCATGAAAGAATTTCGATTAAGTATTATCTTGTTACGATGATGTTCATCATTTTTGATATCGAAGTAATTTATGTTTATCCATGGGCGGTACAATTCAAAAAATTATTTGCCGATCTTGGGCTTTTTGCTTTTATGCCGATGTTTACTTTTTTAATAGTGCTTGAATTAGGATTTCTTTATGTCTATATGAAAGGCGGATTAAAATGGGATTAGAAGCCGTACTTCAAAAAGATGGATTTCTCACAACAACTATAGATGCAATTGTTGCATGGTCGCGCAAGAGTTCCGTTTGGCCTATGCCGATGGGAATTTCCTGCTGTGCAATTGAAATGATAGCTGCCGCAGATCCGAAATATGATATTGCAAGATTTGGTTCTGAAGTAATGCGTTTTTCCCCACGCCAATCAGATCTTATGATAGTTGCAGGAACCGTTACATATAAAATGGCTCAAGTTGTTAGAAGAATTTATGATCAAATGCCGGAACCCAAATGGGTAATTGCAATGGGCGCTTGTACTTCGTCCGGCGGAATGTACCGTTCATACAGCGTAGTGCAGGGAATAGATCAATTTCTTCCGGTTGATGTTTATACCGCCGGCTGTCCGCCGCGTCCGGAAAATTTATTAAATGCATTAATGACAATTCAAGAAAAAATTTCAAAAACAAAAGCTCGCGATTTCAAGAATAGATCACTTGCTGAACTTGAACATTCTCAAAACTAATCCATGAATACCAAAGAACTAATTATTGAAAAAGTAAAAGAAAAATTTAGCGAATCCGTTGAAGAGATTTCGGATTTTAGGGACGACCTTAGTATTACGATTAAGAAAGATCAAATTGTAAATCTTGGAAGGTTTCTAAAAGAAAATTCCGATCTTCAATTCATTATGTGTAAAGATGTAACAGCAATTGATTGGGCAACCCGCAAAAAAAGATTTACAACTGTTTACCACATTTATTCTTTTAAACTGAATTACACACTGAGATTAAAATCAAATATTGATGATGATCCTCCAACAATAGAAACTGTTTCACCAATTTGGCCGAGTGCAAATTGGTACGAACGCGAAACATGGGATATGTACGGGATCAAATTTATCAATCATCCGGATCTTAGAAGAATGTATATGCCGGAAGGATTTGAACATCATCCGTTGAAAAAAGATTTTCCGGTTCTTGGAATTCCCGGCTCGTTACCACTTCCAAATAAAGCAGATTAAGATGGATAGAATTAAACAAATATATAACGACGAAAAACTTCTTAAGAAACTTCAGGAAGATAGAGACATTAGCATTGAAGATGTTCTGGAAAATGAAATGGTAATCAACATGGGTCCTCAGCATCCGGCAACTCATGGAGTACTTCGTCTTGTACTACGCCTTGACGGCGAAACTGTTACAGGAATTATTCCGGAGCTTGGTTATCTGCACCGCGGTTATGAGAAGATGGCTGAGAATATGAGCTTCATAGAATTTATTCCGCATACTGACCGTTTGGATTATCTTGCTACGATGTGTAACAATGTAGGATATGTTCTTGCAGTAGAAAAATTAGCCGGCATAGAAACACCAAAGAGGGCACAATACATTCGTATGATTGTCGCAGAGCTTTCAAGGATTGCTTCTCACTTAATTGCAATTGGTACTTTTGCAATGGATGTCGGTGCCGTTACTATGGTTATGTGGACTTTCCGTGAACGTGAAAAAGTTAATAGTATTTTCGATAGAATTGCAGGTGCTAGATTCACAACAAGTTATACACGCATTGGCGGTGTTGCTTCCGATATAGACGATCAATCAATTGCAGAGATTGCTAAGTTCTTAACAGAATTAGAACCGGCATTAGTTGAAATGGATAAGCTGATGCTTTCAAATAGAATTTTTATTGACCGTCTTGAAGGAATCGGAATTCTTCCAAAAGAAGATGCAATTGCTCTCGGTGTTACGGGTCCAAACTTACGGGCAAGCGGAGTAGAATACGATGTTCGCCGCGCCAAGCCCTATTTATTTTATAATGAAATAGATTTTAAGATTCCAACATTTACTCAAGGTGATTGCTTGGCTCGTTACTTCCAGAGAGGTGATGAAGTAAGAGAGAGTGTAAAAATATTACGTCAATGTTTGGATAAAATCCCGCAAGGTGAAGTAATTGCCAACAATCCGAAAAAGGTTCTTCCTCATAAGACAGAAATTTATTCCAAGATGGAAGAGCTAATTCATGATTTTATGATTATAAATTTTGGAATCAATCCGCCGGTTGGCGATACATATTTTTCTGTAGAGAATCCAAAAGGCGAATTAGGATTTTATATCGTAAGTAATGGAAGCGGACAACCCTGGAAATTGAAAATTCATTCGCCTTCTTTTTGTAATCTGCAAGCTGTATCGCAGTTATGCAAAGGCGCTATGATCTCGGATGTTGTTGCAATTATTGGTTCGCTCGATCCTGTAATGGGTGAAGCGGATAAATGATTTAGTCCCTGAGTTCCTTAGTGCCAAAGTGTCTGAGAGATTAATATAAGACTTTAATCGAATTTTTGAGCAATAACTAAATGAATTAGCAAATTATGATATTCAAATTCACAGAAGAAAATATTAAGAGAATAGAAACAGCAAGAAAAAAATATCCTACTGCACTTGCTGCTGTTATGGATACAATTTATATCGCTCAAGAACAGAACGGATTTATTAGTAACGAAGTGATGGAAGAAATTGCAAGTGTTCTTGGTATTGATAAAGTGAATGTTCTAAGTGTTGTGACATTTTATACAATGTATCACACCAAACCAATGGGAAAATACCACGTTCAAGTTTGTACAAATGTATCGTGTATGCTGCGCGGTGCTTATGAAATTTGGGATGGTGTTAAAGATAAATTGGGACTTGATCACATGAAAGTTTCACCGGATGGAAAATATTCTCTTGAAGAAGTAGAATGCATGGGTGCCTGCGGTTACGCTCCTATGATTGCTGTCAATGAAGACTACTTTGAAAATCTAAATAAAGAAAAAGTTTTTGAAATTTTGGACTCGCTTAAATAATGGAAAGAATAGTTCTTCCACAAATAGAAAATTTCAATCAGATAGAAGTCTATCTCGCTAACGGTGGATTTGAATCCGCAAAAAAAACATTTGCAAAAACCCCAGATCAAATTGTTGATGAAGTTAAAAAATCCGGACTGCGTGGCAGAGGCGGGGCGGCTTTCTCTGCGGGATTGAAGTGGAGTTTCATGCCGAAGACCACGGATAAACCGAAGTATCTCTGCATCAATGGCGATGAAAGCGAACCCGGTTCTTTTAAGGACAGACAAATTTTTGAAGATAATCCGTTTCAACTTATTGAAGGTGCAATTATAACCTGTTATGCAATTGGTGCAAAGGTGGCATATCTATATATCAGAGGTGAGTACAACAAATGGATTAAGTTAATGCAGAAAGCTGTTGATGAAGCTTATGCGCGAGGTTTTGTTGGCGAAAAAATGAAAGAAACTTTTGGAATAGATTTTAGTTGTGATCTTTTCATTCACAAAGGTGCAGGTGCTTACATCTGCGGCGAAGAATCTTCCTTAATGAATTCAATTGAAGGATTGCGCGGTTATCCGCGTGTTAAACCGCCGTTTCCAGCTCAGCGTGGATTGTGGGGTTGTCCTACTACAATCAATAATGTTGAGACAATTACAAACGTTCCTGCAATTATGAAAAACGGTTGGGAATGGTTTTCAAAAATTGGTGCGCCGAAACATCCCGGTACAATTTTATTTGGTGTAAGCGGACATGTAAACAAACCCGGAGTTTATGAATTACCTTCCGGAGTTCTTCTAACTGATTTAATTTTTAATGTTGCCGGTGGAGTTCGAGGCAACAAAAGAATTAAATGTGTAATTCCCGGCGGATCGTCAATGCCTCCGTTACGTGGTGATCAGCTTGAAGGTGTACGAATGGATGCCGAATCACTGAAGGAAGTTGGTTCAGCAATCGGTACCGGCGGTGTGATGGTTATGGACGAAGATACAAACTTGTTAAAAGTATTAATTCGTATCGCTCATTTTTATCATCATGAAAGTTGCGGGCAATGCACTCCTTGCCGCGAAGGTACAGGCTGGATGGAAAAAACTCTGCGCAGAATTGATGAAGGCAATGGTACATCGGCAGATTTGGATTTACTGATAAGCGTTGCAAATAATATAGAAGGTAATACAATTTGTGCTTTAGGAGATGCAGCTGCGTGGCCGGTAAAATTTATGATAGCACGTTTCCGTGATGAGTTTGAAAAATATGTAAATAAAAATATTTCCATTCCCGTTCCTAACAAAGTCCACTCAATGAGGGGAACAGCAATCCCTCTGACAGAAATTCAAAAGTAATTGAGAAATGCAGGCGAATCTTTGGTTCGCCTTTATTATTTTATAACAGTATATCAATTACCAACGGTATAGATGACTATAATTAGAAAAATCATGTTTCTTTTTGTTGCTTTCATATTTGCATTCAATTCGTTTGGATTCATTTTCCATTTTTTGATAGAAAGAGAGTATGCAAAAGAAGAAGCATTTGAAAAAATAGTTTTGTTAAAATCAAAAGAGAAGATTGAAGTGCTATCTATTTCTAAATCTGTAATCAATGAAGGCAAAGTCTTTCAGCGCATCAATAAAAAAGAGATTAGATATGAAGGAAAGATGTATGATATTGTAAAAGAAGAAAAACAAACCGACAAAATTATTTTTTATTGCGTTCATGATGAAAAAGAAGATAAGCTGGAGAAAAGATTTTCAAAAACAGTAAATAAAAATCTTAATCAAAAAGCTATAACCGGTTCTTCAATTAGTTTTAATCATCTGATACAATATGCTGAATATGGGATTAACCGGAAAAATGATTCACCCATTAGCAAAGTAAAGTATTCAAACTACTCGAATTGTAATTACAATCTAAGCATACCGAAAATATTAACTCCACCCCCGAAGTACTCACTCATCTAATTAAATCGTTT
Organism: Melioribacter sp.; assembly: GCA_012026935.1. Lineage (GTDB taxonomy): Bacteria > Bacteroidota > Ignavibacteria > Ignavibacteriales > Melioribacteraceae > Fen-1258. The sequence continues at coordinate 21,022 of VEPI01000053.1, forward strand.
CAATTCTGTTTAACAAGAATGAAGTATATTTTTTACATCTCAACTTGTAAAGCGGATATAATTAAAATCAAAAAATAATTTATAGAATGGCGGTGTTCACATGAAAAGAATTATTCTTTTTATTCTTATCACAATTTCAGCAGTACAGGCGCAGCAAAAAACTCAAACAGACACGTTAACTTATGAGATGAAGCAAATTTCAGTTACTGCAACACGCTATGTTGAAAATCTTTTAGAAATTCCTTACGCAGTTACAGTACTTCAATCACAACAATTAAAAAACTTACGCGGTTACGGATTGGATGAAGCTCTTTTAACTATTCCCGGAGTTTTAGCGCAGTCGAGATCGGGTAACCAGGATGTGCGACTTGTAATTCGAGGATTTGGAGCGCGTGGTGCCGGTGATAGATCTAATTCAGGGACAACAAGGGGAATACGTGTTATGGTTGATGGAATTCCGGAGACAGAACCTGATGGCAGAACATCATTCGATCAAATTGATTTAAGTATTGCAGATAATATTGAGGTAATACGTTCTAATGCTTCTGCGGTTTGGGGCAATGCTGCCGGCGGTGTTGTAAACCTTTCTACAATACCCGCAGGAAATGATCAAGGAATCTTGTTGCGCACTATTGCAGGAAGTTTTGGATTTAATCAGCTTCAAGTTAGGGCTAATTCTAATTTTCAAAATGGAAAACTTTTTACATCGCTCTCGAATAGTAATTTAGACGGATGGAGGGATCACTCTTCAAGTTTTAGGACATTATTTAATTTAGGATTCGTTTCAAAACTTGATGAAACAACAAAGCTTGGGATTTTTCTTTCGGGAGTTTCAAATACATTTCATATTCCGGGACCATTAACGCAAAAACAATTTGGTGCCGATGCCACACAATCAAACCCAACTTATTTGCAAAGAGATGAGAGAAGATTTAATCGTTTAGGCAAAATTGGAATTACGATGAATCATGAGTTTAATAGTTCGAACGGAATTTCGGGAATGGTGTTTGTAAATCCAAAATATCTTCAACGGTCTGAACGCGGAACGTTCCGCGATTTTACCCGGTATCATGTCGGCGGAAACTTGATGTATAATAACAATTCCGAATTTTCTTCTTCAATTAGTAACAAATTTGTAATTGGTACTGATGAAGCCTACCAAGATGGCACAATTTTATTTTACAGTTTGTCGCCAACTAATGCTCGAGGAGATATATTAAAAGATAATAAAAGGGAAGGAGCTAATACGTTGGGTGCATTTATCCAGGACGAAATTCTATTTAATGAAAAATTTAGTTTGATTGCGGGTGTACGCTACGACAACATTACTTATTACAGTGAAAGTTTCATAACGAGCGGTTACGGATTGCAGAAAAAAATCTTTGAGCGTCTTACACCAAAAGCCGGGTTCACATATAGAATTTCTTCTAGCCATAGTATTTACGCAAATTTGGGAGGCGGTATAGAAGTCCCCGCTGGCAATGAAACAGACCCAGCCGGAACTTACGGGCAAGATCTTGTGTATTTGATAAATCCCTTACTTGATCCGATCATATCAACAACGTATGAAATTGGTACGAAACAACTAATTGCATTTCAGAAAAACGATCTGTTGAAAAATTTATCGTATGATTTGGCCCTTTACTACATTGATATTAAGAATGATATTATCCCTTACAGGGGCGGAAGATTTTATTTCACAGCAGGTAAGACCCGGCGTATTGGTGCTGAACTCGGGACTTCAGTTCAATTCACTCATGGATTTTCGGTTAACGCAGCATTTACTTTCTCAAATAATAAATATCAAGAATATCTTATAGATTCTGTTCATTACGATTTGAGCAAAGCCGGTAAATTTGCTAATTACAAAGGCAATAAAGTTGCCGGTATTCCGGATTTCTTTTACAATGTTGGTTTAACTTACGCACCTGTTGAATTGAGTGGAGCTTTTGTTTCTATAAGTATTAATGGAATTGGAAAATATTTTGTTGACGATGCCAATACTTTATCGGTTCCATCGTTCAACGTTTTAAATGCAACAATGGGATTGAACAAACCCGTGAAGTTAATTGGAAATTTTTCGTTTACGGGATTCTTGACAGTCAACAATCTATTCGATTTGAAATATGCTGCGTCTGCGTTTATTAATCCGGATATTGTAAACAACGAAGCAGTGTATCTTGAACCCGGAATGCCGAGGAATTTTGTGCTGTCAATTTCATTCAGCTATTAATCCTATCTTTAGATGTAATAATAAAAAAGGCGAGCCAATTTGGTTCGCCTTTCATATTTAAATTATTTTCTAAAAGCTGACCGCTAAAGGTTAAGAGCTACTTCGCAATCAACTCTACATTAAATATTATTTCTTTCCCGCCTCTTTGAACTACAACATCAACTCTATCGCCCGCTTTGTAATCTTGAACGGCATACATAAAATCATAAATATTGCTAACTATTTTAGGACCAAATTTTACTATGATATCACCCGTCTTCATACCCGCTTTAGCTGCCGGACTGCCTTCAGTAACACCTGAGAGTTTATAACCTGATCCGTTAAACCCGAATTCCGGAATAGTACCGACTGTAACGCGAGTTTTTCCGCCGTCTCCGCCTCTTTGTGCAGGCTCCTCAACTTTTACATAATCAGGCTTTTTTTCTAAATTATCAACAACAAGGGCAATATCGAAAACGTAGTTTGCAACTTTAGCTTCACCTTCGCAATTTATTTTTTCAGGATCATCAGATGGTTTGTGATAATCCGGATGTGTGCCTGTAAAAAAGAATAAAACGGGAACGTTTTTATTTGAGAATGCTTGGTGATCACTGCCGCCCGATCCGCCATCGCTCATACCTAATTTAAAACCGTAAATATTTTTTTGATTTAACAATTCTTTCCATTTAGAAGAAGTACCGGAACCTATTATGGTTAAACTGTTGTCTTCGTTCATACGTCCGATCATATCCATATTTAACATTGCAACAACATTTTTAATATCAACCGGAAAATTATTTGTCATAAATGTTGAACCGAGAATGCCAAGTTCTTCTCCGGAGAAAGCTGCGAAGATTATGCTACGTTTCAATAATCCTTGCATTGAGGCGAATTTTTCCGCTACTTCCAATAATCCAGTTGTACCCGATGCATTATCATCGGCCCCGTTATGAATTTGTTTGTCTTGACCTTTATACATTGAAGATTCTTTTAGCTGATCAATTCCAAGATGATCGTAATGTGCACCGATTACAATAAATTCATTTTTCAAAACCGGATCGCTTCCTTCAATCATTCCGGCAACATTTCTCCCTTTCTTTTCTATTTCTTTTACTTCGGTTGAAAGGGATACTTTGGCATTCTTAAATACAAAAGATGATGGTTTTTTAGAAGCATCAATTTGTTTTTGGACTTCAACAAAACTTTGCCCATCAGTCTTAAAAAGTTCGTCAACAAAATTTCTTTTAACATGTTGAACTGAAATATTTTTCATAGCAGGTGCGCCGTCGTAGTGAAGTTCCATCAACTGATCATCACCATTCTTAGGTGTATATCCGTTGACGAAGATAATTGCAAGAGCGCCTTTCTCTTTTGCAACAGTTGCTTTGTTTCTGAAAGAAGCATATTTGTCAAACTCTGATTTTGAACTGTCGTGTTCAGGATGATACCGCATAACAACTACGGTTCTTCCTTTTACATCAATTCCTTCATAGTCATCGTAATTTAATTTAGGTGCGGAAATTCCATATCCGGCAAAAACTAATTCTCCGCTGACTTTTCCTTTTCCTGAATAGGAAACAGTTGAGTAATCAATTCCGGTTTTAAGATTTTGTTTTTTGCCCTTTACTTCAAAAGAAAGAGAGTTAGCCCTTGTCATTTCAACTCTTTCTATAAAAGGAAATTCTTGGAACCAATTTCCGTTAAACGCAGGCACTAGTCCGTAAAGTTGAAATTCACTTTTAATATAATCCCCTGCTAATCTTTCTTCAGGACTTCCCGTAAATCTTCCTTTCATTGCATCTGATGCGAGATAGAATACGTTAGCTTTTACTTCTTCGGCAGTTATTTCTGGTCTGTGAATTTTATTCTGTGCTTGAATTGAAACGAGAAATAGAATTGTTAATAGAACAGTAATTCTCTTCATGATTTCCTCATCGGTATAATATTGTGGTTGCCAAAATAATATTATTCAGGTACATGAACCAAAAAATATTCCTTGGCAGTTTTCCCAATTTGAGTTGCTTGTTTGATGGTCATGTGAAGATCAGAGATTATATCATCTTTTGCACCAGCTTCAATGATTGCCAGATTTGAATCTTTCGCATTTTTGACTAGTGCGTTGCAATAAGCGGTGTCGCCGCCGTAGCAAATTGATTTACCGTCATAGATAAATTTAAATCCAAGAGAAGGAATTAATTCTGATGAATTACCATCGTCAGTTGGCTCTCTATGATTAACTTTGAATGGTTTGATCGTAACCGAATCACGCTTAAAATTTTTCAGCAGGTCAATCGGTTTTAAATTTATTCGGTAAGAAACTTCTTTGCCATAAACTTTCATAAAAGCACGATAAATACTTTCGATTTCTTTACAGCCTTTCGGATAAAAAATATTTAAAGGACTTTTCTTCTTCAGGACAGATAAATATGTAAGAAGCGACCAAACACCGCCAACGTGATCGTGATGGCCATGGCTTATGAATATATCTGAAACTTTAAGAATTGTAACAGCACCAACATCTTTATTTAAATCGCGTAATATTCCATCGCCGGGATCTACGATAAATGTGGCCCGGTCGGTTGTAATTAGTATTCCTGTTGCAATGTTAGGAATTGAACAATAAATCTTTATGAAAAAATCTTCTTTACGCCATATGATTGGATATTTTTGGTACTCGTTTTTTTTCATATTAGATTACTATTTGTGCAACAATTCCACCTACTAAAAAAGCGGCAATCCAAGTTCCAAACCAGATCATCATTCCTTCTTTCCATCCTCTTTCTTTTAACATAACAACAAACGAAGCAATACACGGGACGAAAAGAGTTATTGTAATAATTGAAACTGTCTTTTGCATTACGGATAAATCCATGTGAAAAAGTCCGGCCGCACCAAAATCTCTGCGAACCATTCCCATTACAAAAGCATTTGCTGCTTCTTTAGGAAGTTTTAGCCAAGTTGTTGTGAATGGTGCTAAGACATCTTGCCAAACACTTAGCATTCCGCTTATTTCCATAATTCCAACAGCAAGTGCACCGATAAAAAACCAAAAGCTGGCTTCTTTCATAAAACCAAAACTTCTAAAAAAAGTTTTCTTGAAAACATTACTCATTCTTGGAAAACGAATCATCGGAAGATCTATTAATAACGGGGAGCTTTCACCAGGAAGCATTTTATTTAAAGCAGTTGAAAGAACTATCAACACAGTTGAAATCACCGAGATATAAAGCATCATCGGGGCAAATCCGGCTCCGCTCAAAAGAGCAGCTATTACCGCTAATTGTGCCGAACACGGAATTACAAATTGAAGAATGGCCGTAACAATTGATTTTTCTCTTTCCGATCCAAGCATACGGGTCGTAATATTCGCCATTGTAATGCACCCGAATCCGAGCATAATAGGAATTACAGCTTTACCATTTAGACCAATTTTGTTAAACGAGCGGTCAAGCATTGTTGCAAGACGCGGTAAGTAGCCGCTATCTTCTAATAAAGCCATTACAAAATAAAATCCTATTACCAACGGCAGAAGCAGAAACAGTAAGTAAGTTACTGTCATTGTTACAACACCAAACTCGCCGAAGAAAAGTTTTACAAAAGGATTTTGAAAATTGAAATTTGATTGCGCACCATTTTGTTTTGATAATTCGGAAAATTCCTTTTGAAGTATAGGATTAGCACTTATACCGGAAGGGAAGTTGAAGGTTTTATCATTAATCACGCTACCGTTATTATCAAGAATTTTTACTTCTACATTAACGGGGGTATAATTGCCTGTAAACGATTTAATATTATACTCAAATAAATCCTTACCGATTTTATTCTCCGTAAAATTTACAACTCTTTGAGAGATCAAATCGCCGATGAAAAAGTACATAAGAACAAGCATAAAAAGTAAAATGGGTATTCCTGTTACAGGATTCAAACATAGTCTACCGAGCTGATTAAAAATCTCTCCCTTTTTTGAATCCTCGTATTCAACAAGGTCAACAATCTCATTTACGCGATTTCTTCTGTTGATGTAAATTCGCTCACGTTCATCTGCAGTGCCGCACAATACATTATTTTTTTGTGCAATAGCTTCATCGCCTTCTAATATCAATAACGAATCAGATTGTGGAACAGATTTTTCTATAACCTGATTGAGCAAAAAATGAAGATCTAGTTCTTGCTTACCGATTCTTGCAGATCTAATTGCTTCGCCAATTTTATCAAATCCTAATTTATCAACTGCAGCTGTTTGATAAACCTCAACTCCAAGAAGGTTGGATAGTTTTTTTGTATCAATTTTAATTTTTCTTTTCTTGAGCTCGTCACTAAAATTTAACAGTACAGAAACTTTTTTCCCCATATCAATTAATTGAAGAGTGAGGAAAAGATCACGATCTAAATTAAGTGCATTGACCACGTTTAGAATTACGTCAGCAGATAAGATTATATCGCGTGCAACTTTTTCTTCATCATTAAATGAACCCACACCGTAAATTCCGGGAGTATCATAAACATCATTACCTTGAAAATGGCTTTTTGTAATAGATACTGTTGTGCCGGGAAAGTTGGAAACATCAACATACATTCCGCTCATGAAATTAAAGAAACAAGATTTGCCAACATTAGGATTACCAACTAGAACAACTTTTTGGAGTTCCTTTTGTTTAATAAGAGTTGTATATGAAGTGGCTATATTATCATTATCAAGACTAACTAAATTATCTGTTTTCATAAACCTACTTACTGAATAATTACATGAATTTTTTTTGCAAGATCAAATCCCACAGCAATTTCTTGCCTATTTTTTTGAACTACAATCGTTCCTCCAGGAAGTCGCTGTATGCATTTCAGTGTATCTCCTTCCACTATTCCCAGTCGTATAAGTTGAGATTTAATATTTCCCTGGGGTAGTTTAACAACAATAAAAGGATTTCCTTTTTTCGCTTTATCTAATGTGCTATTTGGCATTTTTGTTCTGACCGCAATTAGGATTAGTACATTTTCCGAAAATATTAAACGAATAACCTGTAGAATCAAAACCGATCTCTGAGGAAATTTCCTTAACTATTTTTTGAATTTTTGGTTCTGAAAATTCTTTGATAGCCCCGCAATTGGTACAAATTAAATGATCGTGGCTTGTTTTTCCTACGTTAGATTCATAACGGGTTTTATTTTCTCCAAAATTTCTTTTTGAGAGGAGTTCACATTGCGCTAAAAGTTCAAGTGTATTATAAACAGTTGCTCTTGAAATATTACTGTTGCTACTCTTCATCTTGATGTATAATTCATCTGCACCAAAATGTCCATCATATTCCATCACAAAGTCTAAAACTTCAAAGCGTTCTGGTGTAATCCTGTTGTCGCCTCTCTTTAGAAATCGTCTGAATTGTTCGTGTGCCTGCTCTCTTTCCACTTAAAATGACCATTATTTAGATTTAGTCTACATAAACATAGAAACTCCCATCATAAAAAGCAAAAAAAAATCATGGTAAAAGGATTGTAATGTTACGAGAATACCATTCTTTAATCTGACTTCTTAATAAGCTATCTTAATTTCAGTAATAATTCACTAATTAATGGAATTGAACTTTTTATTTAATAAATGAGGTTAATATGTCAAAGACATTCGAAGTAGTAGAAAGAGTTGGAATTTCAACTGAAGGGGTTACAGAAGCGGTTAAAGAAGTTATTCTTGAAGCAAACAATGAAAAAAAAGTTGGTTGGTTTGAGGTTATTGAACAAAGAGGCAGGGTAACTTCAGATGGAAAAGTTGAATTCCAAGTTAAAGTTCGAATTGGCAGAAAACTTAAAGAATAATCTCACGAAAGGAGAATTATATGTCGTTGAAAATTGGAGACTTGGCTCCAAACTTTACACTTAGAAATACAAATAACGAATCTGTTTCATTGTCTGACTTCAAAGGAAAGAAGAATGTTGTAATTCTTTTTTTCCCAGCAGTTGGAAGTTCAGTTTGTGAAAAAGAGCTTTGCTCTACCAGAGACCGAATGAAAGATTATGAAAATCTTGATGCACAAGTTTTAGCTGTTAGTGTTGATGGCCCATTCGCACAAAAACTTTGGGCAGAAAAAAATCAATTTAATTTTCCGGTTCTTAGTGATTTCAATAAAGAAGTCTCTCCGGCTTACGGATCATTTTATGATGTGTGGCTCCCCGGCAAATGGGATTTGAAAGGTGTCTCCAAGAGATCGGCATTCGTTGTTGATAAAAAGGGACTAATTCAATATGCTGAAGTTTTAGAAGTTGCAGGTAATGAACCGAACTATGCGGCGATTCAAGATACTCTTAAAAAAATATCTTAATTTTATTTCGATTCTTTTTATGGGACGGAATTAATTCGTCCCTTCTTATTCAAAATGATTTAGAAACATAACTAGCTAATTTTATTTGTGGAGAATCTGAAATGTTAGAAATAGGGAAGAAGGCACCTTCGTTTTTATTAATGGATACAAATGGCGTAAAGATATCTCTCAATGATTTCAAAGGCTGGAAAGTTGTTCTCTATTTTTATCCAAAAGATATGACATCAGGCTGCACTAAAGAAGCTTGTGATTTTAGGGATATTTTCCCAAACTTTAAAAAGGTAAAAACAGTTGTAATTGGAATCAGTGCGGATTCTGTTGAATCACACAAAAAGTTTGAGAGTAAGTATAAGCTTCCTTTTACACTTTTAAGTGATGAGAAAAAAGAAGTTGTTACCAAATATGGAGTATGGAAAGAAAAAAACATGTACGGCAGAAAATATATGGGAATTGAGCGCACTACATTTATAATTGATGAAGGTGGTTTGATAAAGAAAATATTTCCAAAAGTTAAAGTAGCAGGACATGTTGAAGAAGTGTTAAAAGCTCTTAAAGGATAGTGAAAATGATTTTAGTTACAAGACGGGAAACTTTTAGTGCATCGCACAGATTATTTAATCCAAATTTTCCCGATGAAGAAAATGAGCGGTTATTTGGAAAGTGTAATAACCTTAATGGCCATGGACACAATTACATTCTTGAAGTTATAGTTGCCGGCGAAGTAGATTCGCAAACCGGATACGTAATAGATCTGAAAGTTTTAAAAGAAATAATTCAAAACTATGTAATAAGTAAAGTTGATCATAAAAATTTGAATCTTGATGTTGACTTCTTAAAAGGGAAGATACCAACAGCAGAGAATATAGCAGTCGGCATTTGGAATCAATTGGTTGATAAATTGCCATCCGGCAAACTTTACTCGATTAAGCTTTATGAAACTGAAAATAATTATGTCGAATATAAAGGGAAAGATATCAATTGAATTATGAATTAATAGAAAAATATGTGAAAAGTCTTCTTAATGAAATCGGAGAAAATTCTGAGAGAGAAGGATTAAAAAAAACACCGCACCGTGTCGCAAAAGCATATGAATTCTTAACTCAAGGTTATAACAAAGACATTAAAAAAATTCTTAATGGAGCGGTCTTTAATGAAAAGTATGACGAAATGGTAATTGTTAAGGACATTGATTTTTACAGTATGTGCGAGCATCATTTACTTCCATTTTTCGGGAAGATTCATATTGCCTATATACCAAATGGCAAGATTCTCGGGCTAAGTAAAATTCCAAGGATTGTTGATGTATTTGCACAACGGCTGCAAGTACAAGAACGAATGACACAGGAAATTGCAGATACTATTGATCAATATCTAAGTCCCCGCGGTGTAGCAGTTGTAGTTGAAGGTTATCATATGTGTATGATGATGCGCGGTGTACAAAAGCAGAATTCCATAACAACTACAAGTGCTATGCACGGAATTTTTACTGATGATGCACGAACACGTAGTGAATTTTTGAATTTAATTTCAAAAAGATTTAATGGCTGATAAAAAGAATGCAGTTTGGATTACAGGCACAAGTTCGGGAATCGGCAAAGCACTTGCCGTTGAATTTGCCAGGAATAATATTTTTGTTATAGGTACTGCCAGAAGATTAGAATTACTATTCAAATTAAAAAAAGATCTGGGTGAGCACGAAAATAATTTTGAACCACATCAATTGGATGTAACAGATTATTCTGCGATAGATCAATTCTACAAAAAAATTCTTTCGAATTATAAAGTTGATTGCCTGATTAATAATGCCGGGATTACATCATTCAAAAAAGCAATTGATGATTCAATCGAGGAAATTGAAAATATTTTACGAGTGAATCTATTTGGTGGTATTTACACAATCAAAACTGTTTTACCTGAAATGCTTGAAAAGCAATCCGGAACAATAATTAATATCTTGTCAATGGTAACTAAAAAAGTATTTACATCAAGCAGTGCATATACAGCATCTAAATCAGGCTTGCTTGGCTATACAACGGTTTTGCGTGAAGAAGTGCGCGGTAAAAATATTAGAATAATAAATGTGTTACCAGGTGCGACAGTAACTGAGATTTGGTCAAATGAAGTTATTCGCAAGCATAGAGATTCTATGATGGATGCAGAAGAAATTGCGAAGTTAATATTTAGACTTTACTCTGAGAAAAGTAATATGATAGCGGAGGAAATAATATTACGCCCGCTTAAAGGTGATTTGTGAAGGACAGTTTAATTTTTAAAAAAGAAAACCCCGTTTAGAACGGGGTTTTTGTTTTAGAACTCGCGATTCATCTGCATTGGTTTTCTATTCATCATGAAATTTTTAATCTTACCTTGAATTCTACCTTTTACTCTTTCTCTCATTCCCTGAGGACTAGCCATTTGTAGCATGTGCTTTGCCCAAATTTCTTTTTGTTCATCGTTAAGTATTTTATAAATATCAAACCAATTTTTAACTGCCGAACTTTTCAAATTACCCTGAAGTTTACTATTCTCATCGGTTAATTGGAAAAGTCTTTTCTCATCAATCTTATTGTCGTTAACCATTTTTTCCAACTCAAGACGATTTTTTTGTATTTTGGAATGTATATCAACTGCATCTTGTCTGTGCTGATATACAAGATCATCGAACTTTTTTTCTTGTTCCACGGTTAATTTTAATAGTTTTTTAATGCCGCCCTGTCGTGGGCCCATTGGCTGACCTTCTTGCATTGGCTGGGAAAAAAGAGAGAAATTTGTTAGAAGAATTAGACTGAATACTGAAAACAATAGCTTTTTCATTGTAACCTCTATTTTTGTTATGAATTATTTCTTTTGCAATTTTGACAGTAGTTTTAGTCATTAGGTTTAATAAATTCACATTAAACCACATTTAAGTAATTGGTGTCTATTATAAGAAACATGTGTGGGAACAGTGCAGGATAACGACTTTGATTTAATTAAAAGATTTCTGTCCGGAGAAGAAGTCGCATTTAATCTGATAGTTAAAAAGTATCAGAAAAAAATTTATTGGCATGCACGGCAAATGATGGGCAACCATCTTGATGCAGACGAAGTGACTCAAGAAGTGCTAATTGTTATTTTTAATAAACTAAAAAATTTTAATTTCAATAGTTCTTTATATACTTGGATCTATAAAATTGTTACGACGAGAAGCTTAAATCAAATAAGGAAAAAACAGATTAAACGATTTTTCTCGATTGACGATAATGATGGAGATGAATTACAAGACAAACATGATATTGTTGAAGAATTAGATTCAAAAGAGAAGTTGGAAAAGGTAAAAAAAGTATTGGAAAAAATTCCGCCAAAGCAAAGACAAATATTTATCATGAGAAATTTTGAAGATTTATCTTATGAGGAAATTTCGGAGATAACAGGTAAAAGTGTCGGTGGTTTGAAAGCAAATTATTTTCATGCTTTGAAAAAAGTATTGGAGTTAACAAATGAAAACAAATGAAGAGAGAATTCTAAAGTATATTTCCGGTCATCTTACTAAGGAAGATCTGTTCAAATTTGAAGAAGAACTGAAAAAATCAGATCAGTTGAAGAGAGATTATGATAATATAAAATTACAGCTTGATGATCTTTCAATTGGTAATGAGTTAGAGACCAATGAGATTTATTTTTCAAATTTACTGCCCAAAGTTTATCAAAAAATTGATCAGAAAAAGAAATTCCGGAAGTTCGTTCCTATTTATTATTTAGTACCGACCGTTTCAGCAGTTGTGGTTTTATTTCTGTTCTTATTTAACAATAAGACTACTAATGATACAGGGTACAAAGATCTGGCAAATGAAGTAGTCAATAATTTATCTGATCAGGAGGTATCTGATAAATATTTAACCGAATTAGAAACTGATCCGGCAAATTATGTATCAAACCAGAATAATGATGAGCTTAGCGTTCAAATACCGTCTGATTTAGAAGTGAGTAGTGACTCTTATACGAGATTAATAGGCAATCCTTTGGCAAATGAATTTTCAACTCTTAGAAATCTTTCTGATAATGATTTAGAAACTGTTTATGAAAAATTAAATTCAACAACCTCTCAAAAGGTGCAATAATGAAGAAAATGTTTTTACCTGTTATTATAATTTTCATTTTATTTTCCTCAGGCTATTCTCAACAAAGAATGAGACAAGGACAAGATCAAAGACCCCTTCAAAGAATTGAACAATGGGAAAGATTGAAATTGATTGATGTATTAAGTCTGAATGAAGAAACAGCAATTAGATTTTTTGCCAGAAGACACGAGAATCAAAAAAAGATGAAAGAAATTCTTGATCAAAGAGATGATGCAATAAGAGAGCTTGAAGATTATATACGGAGTGGAAACCAAAATGACGCTACATTTAAAGATAAACTTAATGCTTTGCTCTCATTAGAAAATAACATTAGCAAAGAAAGAGAAAATTTCCTAAGGTCATTAAGCGATCTTCTTTCTCCAATGCAAATTGCAAAATTGGTTGTATTTGAAAGTAGATTTAGAAAAGAAGTCCGCGAATCTTTAATGGGAAAAGGAAAACCACCAAAAGATAATTAATAGAAACTACTTAAAAATTTATTTTATCATTTCGACCGAAGGGAAAAATCTTCGTTTAGACTAGATTTCTCACTCACTTCTTCTAAATGACATTTCAGAATATTCAGATGTATGTAGTACTATTTATGCAAATCTTCCGCAAATGCTGTTGCGTTTTGTTTTGTTCTCTAATATTTTTCGCTCGGTTTTTTTGCGGAAGTGGTGAAATTGGCAGACACGCTACTTTGAGGGGGTAGTGCCCGTAAGGGCGTAGGGGTTCAAGTCCCCTCTTCCGCACTAAATTCATTTATGCATATCATTTAACTTCTCTTCGTATTATCAATTTATATTTAGCGATTATAAACTTGAGTAATGACCTTTTAGATAAAACACCATTTGTTTATATTCGTAAAAAATTTCAAGAATTTGTTGTAATTAACAGCAAAGTATTCAAAGATGATAATAAATGAAGGTGTTGTCACGGTTAGTTCTGTGTTAATCGGAATTTTATTTGCAGCATTGATTGCCGGCATTTCCTTCCGGGTTAAGTTCTTAACACTTAGCGGATCAATTGCTACTTTTATTTTAGCTAGTTTTATTTTTGGGCTAGGCGGAATAAAATGGTCCGTACCAATCTTAACTTTTTTTATTTTATCAAGCATACTTTCTAAGCTTAGAAAAAAGAAAAATGAAAGTGTTGAAATCTATTTTGAAAAAAGCGGAGTTAGAGATTACTTACAAGTAATTGCAAACGGTGGGCTGGGAGGAGTGCTTGTTATTATTAATGCCATTAACCCTAATGAAATATATTATATGATTTATTTGGCAACTCTTTCAGCTGTATGTGCAGATACTTGGGCAACCGAAATTGGAACTTGGAAAAAAACTGCTACGTATAATATTTTGAATCTCAAACCGGTGGCTCAAGGTGTATCTGGCGGAATTTCTGTACCGGGTACAATCGGTGCAGTGCTTGGATCGCTAGCGATTTTGTTTTCAGGCATTTTATGGATAGATATTTCTTACATTCATTATGCAATTTTAATTGTTACAACCGGAGTTTTCGGCAGTATGATTGATAGTATTCTCGGAGCTACAATACAGGCACAAAATAAATGTTCGGTTTGCAATAAAGTAACTGAAAAAAACGTTCACTGCGGTAATGAGGCAAATCATTTTAGCGGATATAAGTGGATTAACAATGATGTTGTTAATTTTTTCTCGGGAATTGCAGGAGCTCTTTTTTTGTTATTTCTGAAAGCAACAATAAAAATTTAATTAAATATCTCTTCCCACCCGCCAAAGGCGGTAAATTGGGAAGGGTAGGGATTGGCTTCAATTTATTATGAAAAAGATTATTCTCTGCTTACTTATATATACTTTCTCTATTTCAGCTCAAGATCTTCCGGATAATTTTACAAGCGGACTAAATGCATATAACAGCCGTGATTTTGGAACTGCTTACAAACTTTTCAGTACTGCAATCAATCGGAAAGAGCTTAACAAACTTCAACTTATAACGGCAAAATTTTACTCGGCTAATTGTCTTCTAAATTTGGATCAACTTGACGGTGCTGCATCTGAATTTGAATCTTTTATTGATCAATATAAATTTTCTGATTATCGCGAATCTGTTATATATACCCTTGGAACTATTTATTATAAAAAGGGTGAATACAGAAAAGCTCGTGAACGGTTAACATATCTCATTAATGAATATCCATCAAATGAATTTACCGGTACCTCATATTATTGGCTTGGTGAATCGTACTTAGCTGAAGAGAAATATATTGATGCTGAAGAAAATTTTAAAAATGCAATAACTCAAAAAAGAACAAATAAATTTATAGTTAACTCTATTTACTCTCTTGCCCAAGTGTATGAAAAATCCAATAATTATAAAAAAGCTGTTGAAGAATATGATGAACTGTTAGCTTACTACAAAGATCATGAACTAGGCCCTAAATCACAGATGAGAATAGGAATCTGCTATTTCATTCTAAAGGATTATGATAATGCAATTCTTGAATTAAATGATCCGTTAATTAAGCAGCTTCCGAAACAAGAACTGATCGAATCAAAATATTTTTTGGCAAGTTCATTTGTTAGGTTGAAAGAATATAACGAAGCAACCCAAGTTTACAATGAATTGCTTGCAAATGTCAGTGATAAATCGAATAGAGATAAAATCAGCTATAGTTTAGCATGGATTAATTTTCAGCAGGAAAAATATGATGATGCATATAAATTATTTAAGGAACTTGCCGATACCGGATTAGATTCGCTAAAATCAGACGCATTATTCTGGAGTGGGGAAAGCAAGAGATATTTGGGTGATACAAAAACTGCAAATGATATATTCAAAGATTTTATTTCTAAATATCCCGGTCATCATCTTGCTTCAAGAGCCCAATTAGGGATTGGTTCAACATTAATTGCTCAGAGCGATGGACCTGATGCTGAGAAAGCTTTGTTAAATGCTACAATTTCAAATGATAAACAAACACGGGGTAAAGCTTATACATTGCTGGGTGAATCGAGATTAAACAAAAAAAACTATACCGATGCAAAGAAATATTTTTCAGAAGCATTAAAATTAACACAAGAGCAATCTGAGCTGAAGAATAGATCATTGTTGGGTCTATCGGTCTCTGATTATTATTTAAACAATTATGATCTTTCAATTAAAAATTTAGAAGAGCTAAGATTGCGTTCTAAAGAATTTGAACCGGATAAAGTAAATTTTTATTTGGCCGAGTCTTATTTTCAACAGGCAAAATTTTCTGCTGCGTTAAAAAGTTATAATTCCATTAGTCCGAATTCCGAGTCGTTAAAACAGCAAACAATTTTAGGAAAAGCATATACATATTTTAATCTCAAAGACTTTACAAATTCGATTTACTATTTCAATGAGTATTTATCGAAGTACAAGAATGATCAGAACACAAACGAATATACTCTCCGCCTTGCCGATAGTTATTTTGGTATGAAAAATTTTGCAAAGGCAAGTGCTATTTACCGGGAATTATTCTCAAAAGAAAAAACTGTTTTGAACAACGACCTTGCTTATTATCAATACGGGCAATCACTCTTCAAATCGGGAAAAGCAAATGAAGCAATGGATGCTTTTGAGAAATTGCAGGAGAAATATCCCAATTCAAAATACACAGATCAATCCCAGTATATAATCGGGTGGATTCATTTTCAACAGAATGATTTTAACAACGCAATCTATTCTTACAAATCACTGCTTAACAAATATCCGCGGTCCTCAATGAGGCCAATCGTATATAATTCAATTGGCGACTCATACTATAATTCCGGTCAATACGATTCTTCAATTGTTTTTTATTCAAAAGTTTTATCTGAATTTCCTGCTACACAATATATTTTTGATGCTGTCAGCGGGATTCAATACTCCTACGTTGCAAAAGAACAACCCGATGAAGCGATTAAATTTATTGATCAGTTCATATCATCAAATCCTAATTCGAAATACAGCGATCAAATATTTTTTAAGAAGGGTGATCTTTACTATAGCATACAGGATTATAATTCTGCAATAAGATCATACAAGGAATTCATAACCAACTATCCCAACAGCTCACTTATACCCAACGCATATTATTGGATTGGTAAAAGTGCAGCTAATATGAAGGATGAAACAGAAGCTATTAATAATTTTAATTTTGCTAAAAGCCGCTCGTTAAAATCAGAAATTGGTATTTCTTCTGTTTTAGAATTGGCTCGAATTTATTCTGATAAAAAACAATACTCATCTGCAGTGAACGTATTGAAAGAAGCTTCAGACGCGGTTCCAACTTCAAATCGTGTACCCGAGTTATTATATCAACAAGGTGTTAATCAAGTAAAGGATAATAAAATTGATGAAGCATCTTCCACTTTCGATCAGATCATAAATTATTATGAGGGATCAATCTTTGTCTCCAAAGCAAAAGTAGAATTAGGCGTAATTGAATTGCAGAAGAATAATTATGAAAATGCACAAGCGTTGTTCAAGGAAGTCAGTGAGAAAAGAACTGATGATATTGGTGCAGAGGCTCAATATTATTACGGAGTATTATTGTACAATCAGAATAAAATTGAAGATGCAATTACTTCACTTGTTCGTGTACGTTCTGTTTTTGCCGCTTACGATGAATGGTACACAAAATCATTATTAAAGTTGGGTGATTGTTATATAAAGTTAAAAGATAAAAAGCAGGCCCGGGAAATGTACCGCGCAGTTCTTAGCAGACACGATTCCGGAGAATTTGCAGATGAAGCAAAAAAGAAAATCAAACAATTATGAAAAAATATTTTATTCTAATAATATTATTCTTTAGTACATCTCTGTTTGCCCAAACAGAACAGCAAAGTATTGAACTGCCGGATTTTGTAATTACCGGGAAACAAAATATTGATATGCCGTTTGCAGCAAAAAAGAAACCGGAATTAGTTTCAACCATTTCTAAAGATTTCTTAACGCCGCAAATTTCACCGGAAGAATTTCCATTATTATTTTCTTCTACTCCGGTTCAGATTCAACCCGGTATTAAACCTTTTGATGATTATTATAATGGGACTCTAAAAATTCAAGCAGGCAGATATTCACTTCCAACGGGTCTGCTAAGTCTCAATCAAAATTTTGATAACTATCTTTTCAATGCAAATGTCTGGGGAACAAATATACGTGAGTACATTTCAAACTCAAATTATAATAATATTGGTTTTTCATTAAGCAATGAATTATTCTTGAGCACCAGATCAGATTTTCTGCCAGGTTCAAAAATTAAATTTGGTGCCGATTACTTCCGCGATTCGTATCATTTATTTGCAACAAAAGATCCGTCTTTTTTACGAGAGAGAAATAACGGTTCGGCAAATATTTCTATAGAGAGTTCATACAATCGTTGGATTAGTTATGATTTTGGTTTTGTCGGAAATATTTATACTTTGAGCGAGAGCGGATTGAAAGAAACAAACTTGAATGCTAACGGTTTATTCGAGTTCAAACAAAATAATTTTTCAATAGGTGCAGTAGGAAGTTATAGAAAGCAGTCGCTAGAAAATAATATCAGCGGCAATAATGGTAATAGTTTTTATTCTGCAGAGAGCTATGTAAAAATATTTCCGATGAAATCTTTACTTCTAAATGTGGGATTTGATTATGCATCTAATTCTTCCAACTCTTTCTTCGCACCGTTCGGTTCGGTTGAGTATAATTTTGAAAAAGGATTTACTCTTACATGCGCATACAAACCTGGTGTAGAATACTTCAATGCAACGGACATTTTTTACATAAATCCTTACTATAATCCCGGTACAATTGATAATATATTTCTTAAATATAAATCAAATTTAAGCCTTGGATTGAAGTTCGAGTATAATAAAATATATTCAGTTTCATTCCGCAGCGGATATTCGAAAGCTGAGAATTATTTTTATTTTGAGGATGCAGTTGACAAAGGCAAGTTTGATCTATTTGTACTGCCCGAAGCTTCTATCTTTTCTGCTGTTATAGAGTTTGTTCTTAACCCGACTTACTACGGTAGCTTTTTTGCCAATGTTAAATTCCAGGATGTAAAAGATAATTTTGATAAGATTGTTCCATACGAACCGAAGTTTACTTCAACGCTTGCATATGGATACAATTTCAGTCCGGATTTCGGATTCAATGCTAAATATTTATTGAAACTAAATACTTATACTGATATTATTAATTCGGATAAAATAGATAGTTACCACAATATTTCTTTTTCGTTGTTTTATGAATTATTAAAAGGATTTAAGCTGACGGCAGACTTTCAAAATATTTTGAATCGAAGTAACTTTGCGTGGAAACAATATCAAGAAAAACCTTTTGATGTACTTTTTGGTGTTGAATACAGATGGTAAATGAGTAAGAATTAAAAAATGAAACTAGCCGAACTGCAAAAAAAAGTAACCGATATACTCGGAGTTTCCGTATCTCAAAAGGAATTATCATTTGAGATATTTATAGAAAATGTTTCCGAGGTTCTTACTGAGGGAATTACTTTAAAAGTTCCCCGTATTGGCTTTTTTCAACAAAAAGTTGTTCCATCGGGTAATGATGTTAGCCAGTTGATATTTTCACCGCTTCCGGAAGATTTTTCTCATGAAGACCGTAATTTATATTTAACCATTGATGTTCTTCCTAAAGTAAAAACCCAACTCGAATTTGATGCTACTGTATTCAGTATAGGTGTTGGAAAACCTTTGTTGCCTCTAGCAATAGATGAGATGCCAGATACGGAAACCTCTTATGCTATGTTGAGGAAATCAATCGAAGAAAGAGTGAAAGAATTAATCGCTGAGTCGGATCAAATCCCAAACTTTAATATCTGGGATGATTATTATAAATCACCGGAAGAATATGAAACAGAGAAACTTGATGACTTGCAATCGCAACTGGCTGAGTTGACCGCCGATATAAATTATAAAGATCAGGAAGAGCCGGAGAATATACCTGATAAATTTTTTGAAGAGGATGTTTCAAAAACAATTGACGATGTACTGCTCAATACAGTTGATAATAAAACACCGGACGAAATCCCAATTCAAACAAATGAAGAAGACAAATTTTCTGACCTTGAAAAAATTATTAAAGAAGAAGAAGCAAAAATAAACTCAGAAGAATTTGGTACAACCGATGAAAACGATATAAAGGAAGCAACGGATGAAGAGCCGGCTGATTATTCCTCACTCGAAACAATGGAGATCTCAACAGGAACATTGACTGTTGCAGATTTACTGGATGATTCAACAACTATCCGCAAAGAGGATTTTAATATTCCCCCAAATGTGGTTGAGCCGGAAATTCTGAGTACTCCTGAAATACCAATAGATAAACAAGAAGAGATAGAAACACAAAAAGTAAATATAGATCTTGAAGAAAAAGACAAAACAGAAACAATTACCGACAACAAAGAAAATGTTGATGTTGAAACTGAAGATGAAAAATTAGAAAGAGAACAACCGGATATTGACGAAAAGATTGAATGGAATTGGGGCGACGAATTAAAAGATGAATTCGGTGAAATTATTGATGAAGAGGAAGTTGACTTTGAGATGATTGATCAATTTAATGATGATGATAATTTGGAATTAATTGATGAAAAAGTCGGCACGGATAAAAAATTTACAAGGGATTTATTTAAAGAATTGGAGACAACACTAGAACGTGAAATCTATGAGGAAGGTAAAAGGTTAGAGGAAGACAAACAAAAATACAGCAGGCGAATAACTAATGAAAAATCATTCAGATTTAAGAAACCAACTGATGAATATTCTGATAATAATAAAAAAGTTGTGTTAGAGTTCTCTGGCCCTCCGGCAAAATATGAATTTATTGAGGACCGGAGAATTGTCAAAGAAAAGAATAAAGCAATAACACTTATTGATGAAGATGAGAGAAGATATGATGATTATAATAAACTTAGGATAAAACCAGTTGTACATGAGAAAGATAATTATTTTAATAAAACATTTATCCTGATCTTTTCTGCATTTGTTTTAGTAACCTCGATAATAATTTATCTTATTATGAAGGGAAATAGTCCTAATGAACCTCAACAGGCTAAAATTGATACAAATAATTCTCAGCAGTTAAATCAAAATGCAATTGATTCGCAAAAGTCATTAATATCAGATCAAACAATTAATCAACAAAATAATCTTACACAGAATAATTCTACTCAGAATAAAATTATTTCTTCACAACCGGTAAATGATGAGTTAAGCGACTTCCCAATTACACCAACTTCTCCTGTTCCAATTAAACAAGGGAATACTCTTCCAAATTTAGATGCAAAAAGCTCTTCAAGTAATTTGAAAACAGAAGCAAAAACAAAACAAGAGAATAATGATTTATATAGAACTCCTGTTACAGATACGCGTATAAACAAATCAGTTTATTTTGATGGGAAAAGTTATAGCTATCAAACTTCGTCATGGCCCCGGAAACTTAGAGCCGAACAAGAAGTTAAACGATTACGTGCTCTCGGCATTAATGCTTTTATTGTTGAAGCTTATCTTCCTCAAAAAGGAGGAACGTGGTACCGTGTACGGGTAGGTTCTTTTAATTCAGAACAAGAAGCACAAGATTATATTAATAAAAATAAATTTTAAAATATTCCTGAAGGCAGAATATGAACTTAATTCAGATGTTTTTGAAAGGCGGATTAGTAATGTGGCCGATACTTGCGTGTTCAATTATCGGTTTGGCCATTGTAATTGAAAAGTTTTTGGTAATTAAAAAAGCTAAAATAAATGTACCGGCATTTTCCATAAAGATTAGAGGAATACTAAAAAGAAAAGATCTTTCAGGGGCTATTAATTATTGCATGGAAGAGAGATCTCCAATATCAAATATTATCCGCCGCGGATTAAAGAAACATAAATTTGGACGCAAAAGAGTGATTGAATCAATTGAATCAGCCGGTAAACAGGAAATAAGTAAACTCGAAAAAGGATTGGCAACTTTAGCTACAATAGCGGGAGCCGCACCGATGCTCGGCTTTCTTGGAACTGTTACGGGAATGATTGCAGCATTTATGAAAATTCAAGAACTGCAAGGAAGCGCAAGTCCGGCGGATCTTGCATCCGGTATTTGGGAAGCGTTACTAACAACAGCGTTCGGTCTGTTCGTAGGAATACCTGCACTTGCTATATATAATTATTTTGTCAGTTTGATAAGTAAAATCGTTTTAGATATGGAAAGAGTTGCAACGGATATTTTTGATGTCTTAGATGAAACTGATAAAGATTTTTCTGATGATGACGAATCGGAAATATAGGTGAAGAAATGAAATTTGAATCTCCAAATAAATTAATAAGTGCTTTCAATTTTTCTTCTTTGACAGATATTGTGATGCTGTTATTAATATTTTTTCTATTGTCATCACAGTTTGTTCTTCAAACTGGTGTTAAAGTAAAATTACCCGGCGCAAAAAATAACGAGCAAGCTCAAGCGACAAATTTTTCAGTTACCATCACCGATCAAGGCAGAATCTATGTCGGGTCTGATGAAGTTGGTATAAATGCTCTGGCAGGAAAACTTTCCGAAATAAAAAAAAATCAGAGTGAAAATCTTACAATACGAGCCGATAAATCCGTAAAGATTGATATCATTATTAAAGTAATTGATGCAGCAAAAGGAATTGGAATTGATAAATTCACAATTCAAACCGAAAAAGTTTCTTTCTAATGTCTACAAAAAAACCTCGAAATATTTCATATTTGGTTTCAATCTCATTTCATTTGATTCTTGCATTAATTTTTCTTTTTGTAAAAATGTCGGGTGAATCTGATCTTCAGGAATATTTGCTGGTTGGATTTGGTTCCGGAAGCGGATCGGGAAGCCCGGTCTCTCAATTTCAAAAAACTGATGTTGATGAAAATAAAGCTCCCGAAGAAAAATCAATTAAAAAGAAAGAGGAGCTTAAAAAAGTAGAATTACCGAAATCCAAACAAACAGATGAAAATAATTTAATTGCATCCGATAAGAAAAAAGAGAAAGATGAATTAAAAAATACTAAGGTTAAACCTTTGGTATCTGGAGATGCAAAAAAAGAAGGGAATGAATTAGGGGGAGAAGGAACAGGCGGTTTTGGTTTTGAGTTAGATTTTGGCGGTAAAGGAATGAGACGTATTTATAGTTATAATTTGCCTGAATATCCCGAAGGTGTTGCAAAAGAAATTGATGTTAAAATAAGATTTACAATTTTACCGGATGGGACAGTTAGTAAAATATTTCCGCTAATTAAAGCAGATGCGCGTTTGGAATTTGCTGCAATTAATTCCCTAAAAAATTGGCGCTTTGAACCTTTGCCTAAAAATGCAAAACAAATTGATCAAACTGTGGTAATTACTTTCCCGTACCGGCTTCAGTAGCCGGTTTGTCTTCCTTATAATAAAATCTATAAAAGAAAAATTCCGCAATTGAAAGAAGAGTTAATGAAATTGCATCGGAATCGAATTGAATGCCAAACCCTCTGCTGTCAATAAATATTTTTACAACAGAAGTTGAAATTGACCATCCGACTGCAAACAAAATTATTACCAGTGCCAAATTTGTAAATGCCGAGCTTAAAGATTCATCCTGCCACTTTTTTGTAAAGATGACCAGCGTAAAAACTAAATGTGCACTAAAAATTAATGCGGTTATCATTTATCTGCCGTTTGATTGATTACTGAGCCTGCTGTTAATTATTTGTGCCCCTACTAAACCGCCGACCGATCCAAAGATTGAGTTAACGATAAAATTATTTAATATAACGGAGAACGTATAAAGAATTGAAAATCCGCTTTTTAGAATATCTTCTCTTACTGATTGAAAGATACCTAGTACTTCTTTTTTTATTTCTTCACTAAGAGGAAGATTTTGAACGATGCGTTGAAGATCTGTAAAGGAAGCTATTACATCATTATTTTTTGTTATGAAAGTAATCAGCAGTTCAAAGACTGATCCGAACAAAGCAGCAAATAATCCCGTGAATAAACCGAACAGCAGAGCTTTCTTCATCGGTATCTTTTCAAAATTTCTGGTTGCACGTTGATCTAATAACAAAGAAATAAAAGCAGCAAGTGGTAAAATCATGCAGCATGAAAAGCTTTTAACAAAAGGAACAATCTGTAAAACCCCTGCCCCAAAACCACAAATAAGTGCTGCTAAATATTTTCTCAATTCAATCTCATCTTTTTAGTTCAAGAATTAGATTATTCAAGCCGGCGTAAAGATAAAAAAATCCTATTGAACCTAAAAATAATCCAGTAGAAAACGCAAGTAATTTAGAATAGGTATAAATTTTTAATGAGCCGAGTAATACATCAATGATCATTGGCAGAGCGGCAGCCAGCAAAATATTAATCCGGAATTTAATTTTTGGCAATTTAAATAATACAAGTAGCGAGGAAACCAATAGCCCTAAATAAATTCCGGTACAGCGGGCACAAGCTAAAGTTCCGACGCCGTCGAAGAACAGTAATTTGTTTTTTTCTTGATGGCAGACTAAAGAATAAGTTTTTTGCAGAAATGGTAAAGCAAAAACAAAATGTTCGTCTATTTTAATAAGCCATTCCGAAAAAATTCCTAAGCACCAAAACAGTAATAGAAAAAATAAAACCAAACTATAACTACGTTTCATTGGATGGATTAATTAGATTGAACAATTTTGTAAATAAGGATTGTGCTCTTTGTGAGAAGATACAATTTTGAATTGTATATGATTGAATCTTCAATATCATCGTCTGATTTCGGTTTGAATATTGTCGGATTAAAATTCGTTGATTCAAAATCGGAATCAGTAAAAAAGGAAATTTGTGATTTATCATTTATACTAATGATCCTAAAAGCCGAATTAATATTTTCCGGCTCGAATGGTAATTGAATTTTTTTTATACCATTACCAAATTGATCAAATTGAAAAAGATATTTGGAATCTACGACTAATATTTTTGCATCATTAGTAATTATAAAGTGTTTGGGATTTACAAGTGCAAAAGAACCGGCATCATAACTTCCTATTGAAGTTTGATATTCCCACCTGGAGTTAAATTTCAAAATTCTTCTGTTGTCGGAATCTAGAATAAATACATCCCCTTGTGAAGATACACCTGAACTTAACGGATATCTGAATTTAATCCGGTCATCATCTGAATCCTGAGTTGAGAAGGTGGAAATAAAATTTAGATCTTTATCAAATAATTGAATTCGATTATTATTTTTGTCAGCTACGTAAATATTTAATGGCGTTGCAAAAACATCAACCGGATAATCAAAAGAAGATTCATTCCAGCCGTATCCTCCAATTGATTTTATTACCTTTCCAAGTGTATCTAATTTTGTTATTTCATTGGAAGAAATATCAGAAACATAAATGTAACCTAAAGAATTGATCGAGAAAGATTTTGCAGAAGTGAATAACCCAATTTGTCCGGAATAAATTATTGATTGTGGTAATATGTAGTTTACAGTTGTAAAAAGTAAAATTGACAGGTAATGTTTAATTTTCATCTCTTTTTGCCTTTGAACTAACCTAATTTCGGGTACAAAGTTAGGCATACTTTCTGAAAGAAATTTCTTAATTAAAATAGTGAAATTTATTAAATTACTACAGACAGAAAGTCTGCTAAATCATAACATCGAGGAAGCGATGCGAAAACTAATAATATTATCATTTGCTTTACTAATAATTCTTTCCTCATGTAAGCTGAAAGATCCTACTTCATCAACTAACCCGGTAGAACCTGGTACTGGTGATGTAACTATAAAAGTTGTTGCACCGAATGGTGGTGAAATATTATCTGAGGGATCAGCATTTGAAATTCAATGGACTGGTACCGGGACCTTGTTAGTTCGAATTCAATATTCAATTGATAACGGTACAAGTTGGGGCTTGGTAGTTGATAGCTTGAAAAACACAGGTATATATAATTGGTTCCCTGTACCCAACTCAATTTCCAATCAGTGCAGAATTATGATAACAAGCCTAAATGGAGTTAGTACAGATCAAAGCGATAAAGTTTTTTCAATTGTCAGAAATTCGAATAAAAGTTTGAAAATAAATTCTCCGAACGGAGGAGAATCTTGGGAAGCTGGTTCAGCTAAACAAATTAAATGGTACAGTTCAGGTCTAGATTCAGTAAAACTTCAATATACTACTGACAATGGCCAACATTGGAATTTGATTGCCGTAGATAAAAAGAATACCGGAATCTACTATTGGGATCCAATACCAAATACCCCTTCTACTTTAGCCAAAGTAAGAATAATGGATGCGAAAGATGGAACAATATCCACCGAAAGCACAAATCCTTTTACGATTCTTCCGGAACCGGTAATAAAAGTTTTATCCCCAAACGGCGGTGAAACAATTCTTGCAGGAACGAATAGAAAAATAGAATGGATTTCAGAAAACATTGAGAATGTAAAAATTGCATACTCAACAAATAATGGTTTTGATTGGAAAACAATTGTTGCATCTACGCCTGCAACTGGGTTTTATATTTGGTCACCGGTACCAAATTTAAATTCTCAATTATGTAAAATAAGGGTCTATGATGCTTCGGACGGAGAGCCTTCGGATGTATCAGATAGTGTTTTCACAATAACAAATCAAATTTCTCAGACGATTGGAATTACAAGTCCTAACGGCGGTGAAAAATGGCAGGCAGGTACTTCACAAAATATTACATGGAGTTCGAGCGGTGTAACAAATGTTAAATTAGAATTTACTTCTAATAATGGTTTGACTTGGAATACACTTGTTGATAATCTTGCAAACACAGGCGCTTATGGATGGAGTATTCCAAATTCATTATCAACACAATGTTTAATTAAAGTAAGCGATGCTGCAGATGGTGAACCTGCAGATCAGAGCAATGCTAATTTTAGTATTACACCAAAACCAGAGCTGAAAATATTATATCCGATCGGGGGAGAGACCTGGACTGCGGGAATTGTTGACACTATAAGATGGAGTTCTATTGGTGTAGATAACGTATTTATTGATTATACTCCTGACAATGGAATAACTTGGACAACAATTGTTGAAAAAACACCGTCGAATGGCAAATACGGATTTAGTTTTTCTACACCCGGTTCTCTTTTCAAGGTTAGGATAATTGATGCTGATAATAAATCGCCCGTATCATTGAGTAACGGAACGTTTACAGTATTACCTGAACCGAAGATCACAGTTCTGGCACCAAATGGGAATGAAGAATGGTATGCAGGATCAAGCGATAATATTAAATGGACTTCAACAAATATTGAAAATGTTAAAATTGAATACACAACTAATAATGGGGCAACCTGGGTAGTAATAACCAATAGTACACCAAGTACAGGCGCTTACAGTTGGAATCCTATTCCTAATGTTAGTTCACTTCAATGTAGAATCAGGGTAAGTGAAGCCACACGCGGAATTCCATCAGATATTTCTGATAATAATTTTACAATTACTTTTCCTGGAACTCAGTTAGTTAGAGTAACAAGTCCTAACGGCGGAGAGAAATGGACTGCAGGATCTTCACAAAAAATTACCTGGGATGCAGCAGGAATTTCCAACGTTAAAATTGAATACACACTTAACAATGGAATAAGCTGGAATACAATTACTGCCAGTACACCTAGTAATGGTTTCTATACTTGGAGCCAAGTACCGAACACTCTTTCGACAAATTGTAAAATTAGAATTAGCGACGCATTAGACGGGGCGCCATCCGATGACAGTGACCAGTTTTTTACTATCCAAGAAGCACCGGCAATAACAGTGCTATCACCAAATGGCGGCGAAACATTACAAAGCGGTACGAGTCAGGAAATAAGATGGACATCTCAAAATGTAGAAAATGTTAAGATAGAGTATACAACTAATGCAGGTGGTACTTGGAATACGATTATTAATTCTTGGGAAAGTAAAGGCGCATATACCTGGTCGAATATTCCTGATTTAAGTTCTTATCAATGCAGAATAAAAATTAGTGATGCTGCTAATGGCAGTCCGTTTGATATATCCGATAATAATTTTACTATTTCCAATACTACAGTTCAATCCATAAGAGTTATATTACCAAATGGTGGTGATAAATGGAGGGAGAAACAAACTAAGACAATTACCTGGGATTCTAGGGCTATTGCAAATGTTAAAATTGACTTCACTACAAACAACGGTATTACATGGACAAATATTGTGAATAATCTTCCGAGTTCAGGTTCTTATGATTGGACTATCCCCGCCGGATTAAATTCAACACAATGCAAAATTAGAATAAGCGATGCTTCTGACAACGATCCAATTGATGAAAGCGATGCACCATTTTCTATATTACTAACTCCGGAAATTCAACAGATAACATTTCCAACAAATGGTAGTGAAGTTATAGCAGGTCAACCGGTAAATATTCAATGGGTATCAACAGGTATTACTGCGGTTAAGATCGAATATAATTATATCAATCCAACTGTACCATCTGACTGGATTACATTGGTAGATAGTGTTCAAAATAGTGGAAGTTATCAGACCAGTTTTTCTGTAGTCTCTGATAATTATGTTATTCGAATTACCGCTACAGATAGAACTGCTTCTATGAATAGTGGCGTCTTTAAAGTTACAAAAGCACCAACAATAACTATTATTCGACCGAATGGCGGCGAGCAGTGGCTCTCTAATAATTCTCAAGAGATAAGCTGGTCTTCCAACAATATTGTAAATGTTAAAATTGAGTATTCAACAAACGGTGGTGGCTCATGGAAAACAATTTCTGCCAGCACTCCTAACGACGGTACGTATAATTGGGTACCGACCGATAACGATAGTTCGGATAACAGTGTGGTAAGAATTAGTGAAGCAGTTACTGGAACGCCAACAGGATTATCCGCCAATGTTTTCTCGATTCATAAATACAAAAAAGTTAGAGTGGTTTATCCAAATGGTGGAGAGACTATTAAAGATTCTGTTAATGTTATCTGGACAACATTTGCAGTTTCTAATATTAATTTGTACTACTCGGTAGATAATGGTGTTTCTTGGGTTCAACTATTAACAAATAGCCAGTCAACAGGTGCTTATCATTGGGTTTTCCCGGCAGGATTATTCTCTGGTCAGGCGAGAATCAAAGTTGAAGATGCCTCAAATCCGGCTTTGTATGATATAAGTGATGGATTCTTCTACTTAAATGTTGATAAACCTGTGGGCAACGTTATTCCAAAGGCAGAAATAAAAAAATTGCCGAAGAAAAAGTAGAATCTTTTTCTTTTAATGCGATAGTTCTATATTTGCTTTGAAGATTAACTGCCCCGTAGTGTAATTGGCAACACGTCTGACTCTGGATCAG
>VEPI01000144.1 GCA_012026935.1 Melioribacter sp.
ATTGTAGATGATGAATCTCTCTATAACATTCTTACTGTTTTCGCAAAAGATTACGCTCTTACATTCAACAGAATTAATGATCAGATTGTAGTAAAAAAATCATACGGACAAACTGAAAATTTAGTTACTGCAATTGAAACCGGTACAATAAAAGGTAGAGTTATTGATGCAAAGACTAAAGAAGCGATAGTGGCAGCGAGCGTTCTTATAAAAGGAACATCGCGCGGCGCGCTAACTAATATGAGCGGGTATTACACAATAGATAATGTAAATGCGGGTCAATATACATTGGTAGTTTCAAGTGTAGGTTTTAAAGCAAAAGAAGCAAGTGTTACAGTTGTTGCAAATTCAACAGAGACATTAAATTTCCAGCTTGAAGCAACTGATATTAATATGAATGAAATTGTTGTTACCACTGGTACTGTATTGCCAACTGTTGTAAAGAAACTCCCTAACACAATAAGTGTTATAACCGCACGCGAAATTGATAATATAAATCCTACTGATGTTGCTGATCTTGTACGTTTAACTGTTCCAGGTGCAATATATACAGATGAAGGTGTGGGTACAACTTACGGAGCTTTCTCTGTAAGAGGAGTATCAACCGTTTCTGGGGCAGCTTCTACACTAAAGGTATATATTGATGGTGTTGAAGCATCTGACCCTGCTTACATAACTTATATGGATCCAAGTGTAATTGAAAGAGTTGAAGTTGTCCCAGGTCCACAAGCTTCAACAATTTACGGTGCTGGTGCAATCAGCGGTGTAATGCAAATATTTACAAAACATGGAAAACCCGGCAATACAAAATTATCCGGTAAAGTTTCTATGACTACAATTGATAATAAGTATCTACCTAATAATACTCCGCTTGGCCAGGAATATTTATTGAATGCCAGCGGCGGTTACAACTTTTTCGGTTATAACGTTGGAGTTAATTATCAAACTGAACCGCAATGGGTAGAATTATTTCAGGAACAGGCTTTGAATCTTACCGGTTCCACAAATTTCAATTTTGGTGATCTGACCGGGGGCTTCTCTCTAAATTATTCTAAGCGAAACACTACAAGAGGATGGGATCCAATCTATACTAAAATGTATAACTCAATCGGTCAAACATATGCAGCGCCGAATACGGCGGGAAGAAGCGCATATCAGACTTATGCATTGAACTTGAATTATAAAGCTTCCGAAAATTGGTCGCATACTTTTACTCTTGGTTATAATACCTTAAATTCTTTAAGCTATGATAGAACCCCAAATGCAACAACAAAACTTTATTCAGTAACAGATTCAAGAACAGAACGCTGGACAGCGTCTTATAATACATCTTATCAAGCAACTTTGTTTGATCTTCTTGGCACTGCAACAACATTGGGCTATGATTGGACTCAATATTCTCATCCGTTCTTCTCCTCTAAAGTTGCAGATAGAAACAATTATGATTTTGTAGATCAAAATCCAGGCTACGTAAAAAATTCAGGTTTCTATGGCCAGACACAACTATCGTACAATGATTTTCTTTTCTTTACAGGAGGATTGCGCGCAGATAAAAATCCTTCGGGTGCAACCGATTCTTATACATGGTCGCCGCGTTTGGGTCTGAGCGGTGTATATGAAATAGAGAAATGGATGGTTAAAGGAAGAATTGCATGGGGCCAATCAGTTATAATTCCGGATGCAAGTCAGGTAGCAGGTACCGTTAGCTCAACCTACATTATCTTACCAAATCCAAATTTACAATCTCAAATTCAAAAAGGCTGGGAGATTGGTGCGGATATTTATTACGCAAGCATATTATCGGTAGGTTTAACTTACTATAACCAAAAACCGACTAATCTAATCGAAACGGTTAATCTTGGTTCTAATCAGGGTATTACAACTTATCAATACCAAAATGTGGATGAAGTTAAAAATGAAGGTTTTGAAATCAAAGCTGTAACACACCCTTATGATTGGTTAACTGTAAACATCAATTACGGTACAAACAAAAGTGTAATAACACAGCTTGCGCCGAATTATACAGGTGGTTCTAAGGTTGGTGATCAATTAAACGGTCAACCTAAATATACGTTGTCAACTAATATTGAAGTAACTCCAATTGAAGGTACAACAGTAACACTTAGTGCTTTCCAATTTGGAGAATGGATTGCTGCCGACTTTTATGGTTTTTTGGCAGATGTATATGGTGGGAAATATAATCCTGCTGCAAAAGCTTATCCAAGTGGATACTTAATTACATATCCTTCTTATACAAAAATAAATATGGGTATTTCACAAAAGATAACGGATTTATTGACTGGATTTATACAGGTTGAGAATCTTACGAACAACGATAAATTTGAAAGATTAAATATGATTTTAACTCAACCGCGAACAATCATTTTCGGTATCAGATTTGGCGGAATAACACTTTAATAAATTGTTAGGGACAAAAATGAAATTACATAAATCTTCTTTTTTAAAAGATAATTTAGTAAGAGCCGCTTTAAGCGCGGCTCTTATCTTCTTTGTTACTGTTGCTAATTTAAGTGCTGGCGGCAAATTCGAAATTAAAGGAAAAGCTGTCGGCTTAAACAAATCAAAATTAATTCTCTTTGCTATTCCGGAATTAAGAACTTCAGACACTCTTGGAGTAACGGTAATTAAAGACGGAAAATTTAATTTTAAGGGAAATGTTTCTAATCCAATACTTGTTCGTTTAATGATTCCGGAATCGAACCGTTACTCAAGTTTTTGGATTATGCCGGGAACTATTGAAGTTGAATTGGATACCGCAAGAACTTCAGAAAATTCTTCGAAGGAGCTAATGCCGATTGTAAAAGGTTCTGCCGAGCAGGATATTTATGAACTTTTCAATAACAAGATGAAAGTTCTTTCAGCTGATCTTACCAGAGAATACAAAAAACTTAATACCATAAAGGATCCGGAAGAAAAGAAAAAGCAGGAAGAAAAAGTATCTGATATAAGGGAAGAATACACAAAGAATTCAAATCAGTTCCATTGGGATTTTGCCGGTGAACATCGCAATTCATTTGCGGCGTGCTTCTTACTTTCATATACAATTAATGATTCCTATGGCCCGATAAACAAATTGGAAAACATAATGAATAATTTTTCTGATGATGTTAAGCAGTCGTTATCATATAAAAAGAATTCAGAAGAATTAGCTTCATTGTTGAGGATTCAGCCTGGCAAACCGGCGCCGGATTTTACATTGTCAGATGCGGATGGAAAAGATCTTTCTCTTTCATCCTTAAAAGGTAAAGTTGTTTTAATTGATTTCTGGGCTTCATGGTGTATACCATGCGTTGCGTCAATACCGTCTATGAAAGAATTATATAATCAGTATAAAGATAAAGGTTTTGAAATATTGGGAGTATCAAACGATTCGAAAATTGATGCGTGGAAAAAATGTATTCAGCAAAATAGCATCCCATGGAAAAATGTAGTTGACCGTTTTCCAATTCAATATAGACCGGCCGAAATCGCAACTCTTTACAGCATACATTTTCTGCCCACAACTTTACTAATTGATAAGAATGGAATAATCATTGCAAAGAACCTGCACGAAAAAGAACTTGAAAATAAAATCAAAGAGAATTTGTAGTGGATATTTAGAAACAATATTAGAGATTAACCAATATGGTTAGTAACTAACTTTCGATGCAAGGTTAACCCCGACTTGGCGGGGTAAGCCTTTCTCATACACTCCGTCCCGCTAACTTTTTTAAAAAGTTGGCGGGATTTTTTTTTAACTGCTGGCGTTTTGCTATCAGCGGTCATATAAAAAATCAAAGATGGACTAGAGAGGAAACCTATAGGTGTGTGATTAATAGAATACATTAATTACAACGCAAATATCATTTATGGTATCTCGCAAAAAAAATAGTTAGTTTGAAGTAATTCATTACCACAAAAAAATGATACCTAATAAAATTATTGATATTTCCGATGAAGGTCTGATCAGATCCATAAAGAATAAAGATGGATTAGCTTTTAAGGAAGTTTTTAAACGTTATTGGCAGAAGTTATATATCTATGCTTTTAATGTTTTAAGAGATAAAGATTTATGTGAAGATATTATTCAAGAAGTATTCACTGATCTGTGGATGAGAAAAGATAGATCAGATATAACAAACTTATCAGCTTATTTATATAAAGCAGTTAAGTTCCAAATTTTCAAACAATTCCGGCAAAAGAAATTAATCATAAATCACTCGGAACAATTTGATGATTTCATGTCAGAGCATCGGGTTGATGAATTAATAGAGTATAAAGAACTTCAGAACAGAGTTGAAAATTTAATTTCTGAATTACCCGAACAACGCCGAATCATTTTTCAGCTTAGCAGGAACGAGGAATTATCCAATAAAGAGATTGCATCCAAACTTAACATTTCATTACAGACCGTAAAAAACCAAATCACAACGGCATTGAAATCTATCCGCAAATCCATCAAGATATTAACTACGCTTTTCATCTAAATCTTCAAATTCAGTTAAACTCACTATTTTTTACTTGCTATGGATAGTACCTTTTCTATTCTGGCGGTACTTAATAGTATGTAATAAGAAAATTTTCGTAAAAATAATTGGATTGAGAAGATAGAATGAACAATCATGATTTTCTAAAATTAGTTGACAAATATCTGAGGGGCGAATGCTTGCCCGATGAAGAACTGCTGCTTGAAAAATATTTAGAATCATTTCAAAACGAAAACACAAATTGGAATGAAAATGAATTGGACAATAAGCAGTTGACAGAAGAAAAAATCTATTCTGAAGTTATGCAGAAAATTAGAAACAAAGAAAAAAATGTTATCCAAAGAATTTTCTACTCGCCCAACTTAATAAAAATCGCTGCATCAATAATTTTATTTATTTCTCTTGCAACAGGCGGGTTGTACTTTAGCGGTATCTTCAAGGATAGACCGGCAGTAATTGCATGGAATGAAACTGAAACTCTTATGGGAGAAAAAAATATAATCACGCTTGCCGATAATTCCGTGATCACTCTTAACGCAGACAGTAAACTAAAATATCCAAGATCATTTCTAAATGGGAAAAGAGAAATTTACCTTGAAGGTGAAGCATACTTCGAAATTCAACACGACACATCAAAACCATTCATTGTGCATACCGGCGATCTATCTACTACTGTGCTTGGTACAAAATTTAATGTCAGTGCGTTTGCTGCGGATAAAGATATTTCCGTTTCGTTAGTAGAAGGAAGTGTAAAGGTATCAAAAATTGAGGCCGGGGTTGAAGAAAATATTGTTTTGCTTCAACCGGCTCAGCAATTATTATTTGATAAAGAAAAGAAGCTAGGCAAAATAGAATTGTTCGATGATCAGGAAACAGTCGGCTGGAAGGATGACATATTAAAATTTGATAATCAGCCGCTTGTAAAAATATTTGTAGTACTGGAAAGAAGATTCGGAATTAAATTTGAAGTGACGGATAAATCCTATTACAATAGAAAAATCACGGCGAATTTCCAGAAGGAAACATTATGGACAGTTACCGAAGTAATAAGAAAATTAACAGGATTACAATACAAAACAATTAAAGAGAACAACGAGACTAAGAGAATCGTTTTCTACAAAAAATGACATTCTTCATTTCGATGTTTTAAGAAATAGAAGAATGTCATCCCGAAACCGGCTTGCCGGATGAGGGATCTAAAAAAAGGAGGACAAATTTTATGAGAGTTCAATAAAAAAGCCATGACGATGGTTGAGATCGTCACGGCTTAAAAATGCTAAACACACTCCCGCTTTGCGGGACAAGTAATTAACAATATGTTTAACACAGACGGGTATAAAATATGAAAAATTATATTATACGGACAGTTAAAATGGCAGCTTATTATTCTTTTCTGGGGTTGATGTTACAAGGTCTTCTGGTAAATTTTCTATTTGCCATTACACCTGCAGAAGGGCAAAACCTGCGCGATATTAAGGTAACAGTAAGAATTATTGATGTTACTCTTGAACAAGCTCTTCAAATGATTGAGCAGAAAACAAATTTTAAATTCAGTTACACAAAAGAAGATATTCCATTAAATGAAAAAGCTACTGTAATTGTAGATGATGAATCTCTCTATAACATTCTTACTGTTTTCGCAAAAGATTACGGTCTCACATTCAACAGAATTAATGACCAAATTGTTGTAAAGAAAAACCAAGGACAAACTGAAAACTTAGTTACTGCTGTTGAATCCGGAACTATTAGGGGAATAATTATTGACTCAAAGAGCAAAACCGGCATACCCGGGGCTAATGTTATAATCAAAAGATTAAATATTGGTGCCGCAGCCGATAAAGACGGAAATTATACAATTAGAAATGTTCCAACCGGAAAATACGATATTCAAGTTAGCGCAGTTGGATATGGAAAGAAACAAAAGAGTGTAGTTGTTGAAACCGGAAAAACTACAGAAGTTAATCTAATCCTTGATGAAGAAGCCGTAGGACTGGATGAGATTATTGTGTCAGGCA
The DNA here is from genome assembly GCA_012026935.1 of Melioribacter sp. GTDB lineage: Bacteria > Bacteroidota > Ignavibacteria > Ignavibacteriales > Melioribacteraceae > Fen-1258. Next base: position 6,503 of record VEPI01000144.1, read on the forward strand.
CTGCATTTGAAACCACACGAAAAGAAATTCCCGCATCCATTACTGTTGTTACGGCTAAAGAAATAGAAAAAAAGGGTATTACATATTTTGCAGACTTGTTGAAAGGAACTGTTCCAGGCGTGCTATCAACCTCAACCGGTGGATTAATGAATGATAACACATCAATTACTGTTCGAGGTACACTGTTATCCGGTGGCGATGCTGCAAAGGTTTACATAGACGGAATTGAGGTTTCGAACACACAATTTCTTTCAGGATTGGATGTCAACTCTATCGAACGCATGGAAGTTATAAGAGGTCCTCACGCGGTGGCAATGTATGGGGCTAATGCTACATCCGGAGTAATAAATATTGTGACGAAAAAAGGTGCCGTAGATGGGCGTGATTTTCCGCATGTTACCGCACAGGTTACAGGTTCATATATTCAGCAAGGAACATTTGGCGGCGAACAAGTTCCTACAGGTTCTTCTCCATATAAAACTGAAAATTCGTTATCTATAAACGGCGGTCAAAGCAGTTTTTCTTACCGGCTTGGCGTAACAGCTAATAAAACCGGTGAAATGATAAAGGATAATTCTAATGATCAGTTATCATTTTCAGGCACGGCTCGTTCAGTTCAGGGACCTTTTGTAATAGGATTAAATCTTATGTGGTCAAGTTACAATAGAAATGATCCGAGTGTTCAAAGTTTCTGGTATGAGAATCAAAATCTTTTTCCAAGATTAGCTCCGGCAGGTTATAGGGTTGGTATGTCTTATCCCAATATGAGATATGAGAATTATAATAGCACGTATGGCATTAATCTGCTTTATCAACCAACCGAATCGTGGTTTAATAAAATTGACATCGGTAAAAGCATTGTTGGTTATGAATATTATAAACGTTCCCCATATTATTTTACTGCTGCCGATTCACTATTAACTACTTCGACCTATTATACTTCCAAGACTACATTCCGTTATAATACCGGTTACAAAACAAAAATTAATGAGTTATTTAGCTTGAACCTATCTGGAGGCGCGGAATACATTTCTTATGATTACGATAGTCGATCTTATAACAACATTAAATTTACTGATAGCCACGATTTAATTACATTTACTAGTACTACTTATTCTAATATCATACAGCACAGTAAAAATTCAAGTTATTTCGCCACTGCAGATATTGGGTATAATGAAAAGCTCTATTTTTCAATTTCCTCATCAGTTTTATATGATCCAAAAGCTTACAAAACGGTACGCATTGTTCCACCACGGTACGGTATTACCTACTCGGATAAGCTTGAAAATTTTGAATACCGGGTGAGAGGATTGTATGGTGGAAATTCACTCCCGGTAAATCCGGCTTATGTTAATCCCGTTTCAACAAGCCCTACTTTTTTAGTTTTTCTTGACAATCCTGATCTGTACTCCGAAGTGCGGGAAGGCTGGGAATTGGGCACTGATCTATATTTCGGAAAAGACGCGTCTATCAGCTTAACTTATTTTTCCGAGAAAGGAGATAATGTTATAAGTTTGGTGCCACTTCAGGTTTTGAATCCTCCATATGTATATCAATATCAAAATGCGTTTTCAATAAAAACGAGCGGTATAGAATTTCAGGGCAATGCAAATCTGGGCTTTCTTAATCTGAAAGAAATCACATTAAAAGGTGTTTATACTTATAACAGTAATGTTTATACATCTATTAGCCCCTTGGTTATCGCTAATAGCGCATCTTATAAGGATAGTCCCACTGGTACCATTCAGGTTGGAGATAGATACACTGGAGTTCCAACGCACTCTGGTTCAGCTCAAATAAGTTATGATCCCGGCATTTGGGGAGTTTCAGCAAATGTAATATTCAGCGGTGGCGCAAGAAATGTAGAAAACATTTCATGGTACAAATATAGATATGGTAATGCTGTTAATATAGATGCAGGTAAAACCTATAATGAATTAGGAGCTACATACAATGTTGTCTACAAAGGGCAAACGTATGCTGTTTCCAAAAATTCTGTTACACGTTCATATTATATTGAATCACCTCTTTACTTCAAGTTTGACTTGAGAGCGTATTATAAAATATTTGATTCCGCTACAATATTTTTGAATATCGCAAACATAACCAACGATACATCAGCTGATAACAATTATTTTATAACTACGGGTCGAATTACAACATTGGGATTCAATTTCAGTTTGTAAATAATTTTATAAAATAATTAAAGAGAATAAAATGTTTGGCGCATTAAATAACGTAACCTTATTTGCAGATGTGCAGAACCTTTTAAATAGCCAGGTTTTAGTAGGCAACAGTTATTCCGAGCACGGACGCAATATTGCTTTTGGATTTAAAATCGCTATGTAAATGCAAAGAATAAAATCGTAGTAATAGTAGAGACGTTGCATGCAACGTCTCTACGTTAAAAAAAATAGGAATAGAAATGAAAAATATAATTTCACTCATGATCTTGATGATAATGATATCATTAAGTTCAGTAATAACAGCAAAAGAAAATTCTGTAAAAATCACACCCGAAAAACCGAAAGCCGGAGATGAAATAACTGTAATTTATAACCCGGCTAACACAATTATTTCCGATGTAAAAAATGTTGAAATAGTATTCTCTCTCTACTCCGTTAAAAGTTCTGATTATAACCACATTGAAGAATCTCATAATTATGCAATGACAAAGACGGGAGATGTTTGGACATATAAAATAAAACCAACAAGTAATACGGATTGCATAGCAATTAAATTTTGTGACGGAAGTGATTACAAAGTTTTTGATAACAATGACGGTGCCGGTTATTTTGTAAGAACTTATAATAACTTCGGCAATGAAACTATTGCTTCAGAATTTGGGTATGCATCCGGTTTCAGCGACTGGGCGGCATGGCTGGGTAACTGCGCAAGAGATATTAAAAAAGCACGCGAATTGATGGAGAATGTTTTTTCCAAACACCCTGAAGCGAAAATAAAATATATGAATGACTACCTTGGACTTCTATGGAATTTTCGGAGAGATGAAGGAGATGGTAACATTCTTCAAGTTCTAGCAGAATTTGGAAAGAGCAAAGAATTGGCTGATGATAATTACGAAACTCTATCAAATTATTACGATAGATTGAAAAAGACAGAAAAATTTGAAGAAATAAATAAAATTGCTTTAGCAAAATATCCTAACGGAAAATTAGCGGCTAGTTTAAAAAGAAAAACAAGCTATAAATTATTTGAAGAAGAAAAAGATATTAACAAAAAGTGGGAACTAGCTAAACAGCATAATATAAATTTCCCGACCAAAAAAGAATCAAATATGATAACACCCGAAGGGATCGTCTTACAGGAGATGATTAAACAGAACAAGTTTGAGCTGCTGCCGGAATGGACAAAGTATGTATTGAAACAGGAATATATTACCAGCGGGTTCAATGCAATGCAGCTTCTAAAAGCTAAGAAAGGGTTAGATATTGCTCTCACTTTTGCTGATATGCGTTTAAAAGAAGCGAAGGAGTATGCATCCACTAAACCTAAATACGCTACTGAAAGCGCATGGGAAAAAAACTCTATGAGCGCATTATTCAACACGCTTGTTATGCGGGCGAAAATACTTAATGAATTAGGGAGAAAGGACGAGGCTCTTAAAGATTATGATGAGGCATTTTCTGTGATGCCGCTGAAGAATTTATTTGGTGAAGATGATATTACAGCATATTTAAAGCTCATGCTGGAAAATAAAAAATATGAAAATATTCAGCCTGCAATTGAAGAAGCAATTATACGCGGGATAAAAATTGCCGGGATGGATGAGGCTTTTAAGGAAATATATATAAAGAAGAACGGCAGTGATAAAGGATACTCTGAATATATAGCTAAACTTAAGAGCGATTCAAAAGCTAAATCAAATGCGAAAATAATTAAAGAAATGATAAGCAAGCCTTCGCCGCAATTTACTCTTACAGATCTTAAAGGAGAGAATGTATCTCTCGCTGATTTAAAAGGAAAAGTAGTTGTTCTTGATTTCTGGGCAACATGGTGCGGACCGTGCAAAATGTCTTTCCCTACAATGCAGAGAGCAGTGGACAGATACAAAGACAATAAAGATGTGGTCTTTTTATTCGTAAACACATGGCAGACAGAACCAGATAAAAAACAGAATGCGCAAAAATTTATTGACGAAATGAAATATACATTTCATGTAATACTTGATACTGAAGATAAAGTGGTAAGAGACTTCGGTGTTACCGGAATACCGACAAAAGTAATAATTGATAAGAAGGGAAATATTTGTTTCAATGTAGTAGGCGCCGAAATTGGAGATGTGGCATTGGAAGAATTATCAACAAGAATTGAATTAGCCGGTAAATAAATTAAAGGTAGAGACGATGGGCTCATCGTCTCTACAGTAAAAAAATTAAAGGTTAACCTATAAGGTTATTGGAAATATCTTTCGATGCATAAGTTAACCCGCCAAAAGCGGGAAAACTGCCTTATCGAGTAAACCTTTCTCATACACTCCGCCTCTCCAGAGATAGCCATAAGCCGTCTTTGGAGAGGTTTTTATCACTGAAGTCAGTCATCAGCTTTTAGATATTAGCTCACATATTTTGGAGTTAAATGTGAAAATAGAAATGATAAAAAAATATATTTTAATAATAATTCTCTTCTTTGCCGGAATTTCATACTCTCAGACAGATCAAGAATTAAATGTGATTAGAATAAATATTGAAGAAAACAGAGTTGGAATAAATGAAGTTTATTTAAGAGATCTGTTGAATGAAAAATTGGAAAACAGTCGAAATATTATCCAACTTGATTTTAATTATGAATTCTTAATTCCAATAAGGATTATGATCTACAAAGATAAGATGCTTATTTATGAATCAATGTTGTTAAATAAAGAGAACTTTAATTATGAGATCAACAACATCATATGGATTTATAATAATTATAAAGGTTAACCCGCCCAGCAAAACTCGCCTCGCTGAAGGCGTGAGTCGAAGCGGGCGGCGGGTTAACAGAATAAGTTAGTGATCTTTCAATGCTCTCATACACTCCTACCTCTCCAGAGAAAACCGTTAGCATCTTTGGAGAGGTTTATATTTTAGGGATAGATTTGAAAAATTATAAATTTGGGATAGTGGTAAAATCAAAAATAATTGTCTTAATAGTATCGAACAAATTCATATAGTTTTCAAAGAATTGCCCTTGATGAAAAGTGTCTGTCAAGGAATGGTCCTTGACAGCAATGTAATAATAGAGAATAAAATATTTGGAGTAATAATGAAATACCTAAATAGTCTTTTAATGATATTTGCAATGTTGGTTTTTACTGTATCAATTTCTAATGCCCAGCCGCAGTTAGTTACGTTAAAACTCGAGAAAAATAATATTAAAACTGCAGCCGAAAAAGAATTAAAGATAACTCTTATTGCTTCGGTGCAATCCGGCTGGCATATCAACTCGAATAAACCAAATGATGAATATTTAATTCCGACAAAGATAAGTTCATCGAACAAATCATTCCCATTAGTTAACATTGTATTTCCTGTACCGGAAGAAAGAAAACTTGCAGTCTCTGATAAACCGGTTTCTGTTTTTGAAGGTGAGTCAAAGTTTATTCTAACTTTTAAGATTGATAAAGCAATAGCGAATGGAAAATATAAAATTCCGATTGAGTTTAGTTACCAAGGATGCAATGATCAAACTTGTATGCCTCCAACGGATACCGTAGTAGAGCTTGTTATTGAAGTGACAGACGGGATTTCTGATGTGAAAAGTGAATTGGGAAACGTGAAAGGTGAAACGTCAGAGGTGAGAAGTGAGACCCGACAAGCAGGTGGTGGGCAAGCATCAAACATGATAAGTAAAAATGAAAAACCGAAAAAAGTTATTGATAGAGTGGAAGAATTAGTAAATGATAAAATGGAAGAACGCGGATTTCTCCTAAGCCTTTTAATTGTTTTTCTCGGCGGACTTGCTCTCAATTTAACTCCATGTGTTTATCCGTTAATTCCAATTACAATTGGATACTTTGGCGGACAAACCGAAGGAAGAACGAGTAAACTTTTTATGCTCGGACTCTTTTACGTTCTTGGAATTGCACTAACTTATTCAATAGTTGGAGTTGTAACTTCACTTAGCGGTGCAATGTTCGGAACACTTCTTCAAAAACCAATTGTAATTATTTTTATTTGTTTAATATTCATTGCTTTAGCGTTAAGTATGTTCGGCGTTTATGAATTTAAACTTCCCGATTCATGGGCGGCAAAAGCAGGCGGTGCAAAGGGCGGAGTGTTCGGTGCTTTCTTTATGGGTTTAACAATGGGAATTGTTGCCGCACCTTGTATTGGTCCGTTTGTTTTAAGTCTTGTTACAGTAGTTGCAGCTAAGGGCGATCCTTTTTACGGATTTGTAATGTTCTTTGTGCTCGCACTTGGATTAGGATTTCCATATTTGATATTAGCGCTCTTCTCCGGGAAAATAAAATCACTGCCTCGTGCCGGATTGTGGATGGAAGCAATAAAACACATTTTCGGATTTCTTATGATCGGGATGGCAATCTATTATGCCGGTCCACTCTTGCCTAAAGTTGTAAATCATTATCTGCTTCCGGCATTCGGTATTTTCTCTGCAATCTTTTTGCTCTTCTTTGATAAAACCGGAAATAAGAATAAGGGATTCGTGATTTTCAAAAACATTTTCTCCGTACTTATTATTGCAATTTCAATTTATGCTCTTTGGCCTACAAAGGAGTTATCATTAAATTGGCAGAAGTTTGATCAAAAATTATTCGCAGAAGCGAAGTCGAAAAATGAAAAAATCATAATTGATTTTTCCGCGGAGTGGTGTGTACCGTGCAGGGAACTTGATGCACAAACATTCTCAAATGAAAAAGTAATCGAAGCCGGAAAAGACTTTAAGACATTCAAAGCAGATATGACAAAATCAGATTCCGAAGAGACAGAAAAATTAAGACAGGAATTCAAAGTCCTTGGTGTGCCGACAGTATTGATAATTGATTCTAAAGGAAATGAAGTTGAACGAATCACAGGATTTGTGAATGCCGAAGAATTTTTAAAATCAATGGCGAAGGCAAAGTAAAATATTTTATTGTAGAGACGTTCCGATGGAACGTCTCCTAAAAAGATTAATAGTGAGACGATGCAACGCATCGTCTCTACAGATAATTATTTTGGTGCATTCTTCTTTAAGTAATCAATTACTACTGTAAACTGATCCTCACTCATTT
>VEPI01000052.1:0-2399 GCA_012026935.1 Melioribacter sp.
AAAAAGGCTGCAAAAAATTGCAGCCTTTTTATTTTTAAATTTATAATGGTTCAAAGAGATTTTACAAAATTAAAAGTTATTGAAGCAGGTAACGTTGGATGATTAATTAAGCCGACTGAAACATTCCAGCTAATTTCTTGTGGGAGATTTTTGTTGTAAGAGGAAACTAACCTAACGGCATTGACTGCACTTATCAAACGATTGAGAATTAAAGCACCAACTACAAATCTAACATTTGTGTAGGCAGATTCGCTGGAAGACCACAAATCACGATACTGTTTGCGCTGATCGTTATCGTTCCATTTCCAATAGTAAGAAACCTTATTGTAAGTTTTATCAAAATCGCGGTTTAATTCCATAGCAGCATTATAATCATCTATGCTTTGATAGATTCCTATGTTAGCAAAATATTCCGCTTCTTTGCCGTTAAGATTAACCCCTGCTTTTGATTCGGCAAATGATTTGTAATCATTCTCTTTCCACTTTCCATAGATTTCAAATCCGGCAAACGCTCCCCAAAGAGCTCCATCAGCAATAGTAAAATATTTTCCGCTGGAATAATCCCCGGCATACAACTCACCCATTCCAGGCAGTAACATGGAATATAAAATTGCCAGTGCAGGATTTTTCTTTTGGTTTTCTGCTGCTTGATATTGAATGTTGTATGATGGTTTATGGTTGATGGTTGATAATTGATTTATTAGGGACGAATGATATTGGATACCGGATTCAGATTGCTGATTACTGACAGCTGACAGCTGTTTTAATTCGATTAGACTTTTTGATTGCAAAGCTTGTGCTAATGATATTGATGAAACTAGCACAACAAGAGAGATAATGGTTTTCATTTTCAACCTGCTTGAATGTTTATTGATTCATTAATTGAAATATTCTCTGTTGTACAAATATTTTCATCAACCTCCTTGATTTTCACCTTCACAAATTTATTAATTAATTCGTGATCAAACGAATGTTTTACGCGTACATAGTTCGATGAAAATCCCTTCATCAATCCATTATGATTTTCATGTTCGAAAAGTACAGATAATTCTTTACCAACCATCTTTTGATAGAATTCATGTTTTTTCTTTGCGCCCAAAATTCTAAGCATATTACTTCGATGCTTCCGTTCAACAGGATCAACAGAATTTGCCATTTCAATTGCTTTTGTTTCCGGCCGCTCGGAATAAGTGAACACATGTAAATACGAAATCGGTAAATCTTTCAGAAAATTATAAGTCTCTAGAAAATTTTCTTCCGTCTCTCCCGGAAAACCAACAATAACATCTACGCCAATTCCAAGATCAGCAATTCTATTAACAGCTTTGTAGATTAGGTTTTGATAATCTTCAATGCGGTATCGTCTCTGCATCAGTTTTAATATTTCACGACTGCCGCTTTGTAACGGAATATGGAAATGATTACACATTCTTTCATCATTTGCTGTTAAATCTAAAATTTCATCGGTTAAAAGATTCGGTTCGATTGAACTAATCCGAATCCGGTAATCCCCTTCAACTTCTAACATCATCTTCAGCAATTTATAAAGATTATAATCTTGATCATGATCAAGATTAAGAGCAAGATTACGATTAAGAGAAGAACTATAATCTCCAACATTAACACCGGTTAAAATTATTTCTTTGTATCCGGCCTTCAATAATTGCTTAAATTCACTAATCACTTCTTCAGGACTAGCACTTCTGCTTTTACCGCGTGCTAAAGGAATTGTACAGAATGAACATTTATAATCACATCCATCCTGTATTTTGAAAAATGCTCTTGTGCGGTTATCTGCATCGGTTGAATAAGAAGGATTGAATGAATCTAAATTTTCAATTGGAGAAACATAGATCCGCCGCGGCGGATAAATGCATGATAATTCTTTCTTCTCAAAATTTTCCAGATAGGAGAATAAATTAAATTTTTCATTGCTGCCAAGAACTGCATCTACTCCATCAATCTTTGCAATTTCATCAGGACGGAGCTGGGCATAGCATCCGGTAACAACAATAAACGAATTTGGATTATTACGAAGTGCGCGGCGGACAATTTGACGGCATTCACGGTCTGCGTTATCCGTTACGGTACAAGTGTTTATTACAAAAACATCAGCTTTTTCTTTTTCATCAACAATACTAAATCCATGTTTTAGAAATTGCTGCCCGATTGTCGAAGTCTCGGAAAAATTTAGTTTACATCCTAATGTATGGAATGCTACTTTGGACATGATCTCAATGATTAACCTATTAAAAATATTTAATTTTTGCCGGTGGTTAGTTGAAAGAAAATATAAGGTACGACTGACCACCAGCCACTAACAACTTACTACAAACAAAATGGGCTGCATCCAATCTAAAAACAAATTTGATTAAATACAGCCCGAATATTTCTATTAC
>VEPI01000052.1:2456-13687 GCA_012026935.1 Melioribacter sp.
AAAAGCTACTCATCTTTTTTCTCAACCGCAGGTGGAGTAGGAATTTGCGGTAGTGGTTTTGTATCCTCATATAAATTAAAATCCGATGAATCGAATTTCTCAGCATCTGCTTGTTTCAAATCTGCGACTGTAACTTTTTCCAACTTGAAGTCAGTAATATATTTCGCAATTTCTTCATCTGATTTCTCTTTTAGTGCTGCTAGTGCGCTAAGAACAATTTTCTTATTATCCTTATCGAACTCTACAACTTTCAATTCAAGCTTTGTTCCGATTGGAAAACAGAAAGAAAGATTTTTGATCTTTGAAGTTGAAAGTTGTGTTGCAGGAATAAATCCATCAACATTCAATGGAAGTTCAGCAATCAATCCTTTTTCGATTATGCGGACAATCTTGCCTTCCGAATTTTTCCCAACTGCATATTCTTTCTCAAAATTATCCCACGGATTAGCATTGATTTGTTTATGGCCGAGAGAAATTTTTCTTGAATCAGTATCAACGCCGAGAACAACAACATCAATCTTATCGCCTTTCTTAACAACTTCACCGGGATGACGTATTTTCTTGGTCCACGAAAGATCACTTATGTGAACTAATCCATCAATACCTGGTTCAAGTTCAACGAATACACCAAAGTTTGTTAAGTTACGTGCAATACCCTGATGCTGTGAACCAACCGGATATTTCTTCAGTAAGTCTGACCATGGATCCGGTGTTAATTGTTTCATACCAAGTGAAATTTTCTTTTCATCTTTATCAAGACTTAAAATAACTGCTTCAACAACTTGTCCCATCGAAACAAATTGAGATGGATGACTGATATGCTGTGTCCAGCTCATTTCGGAAATGTGAATTAATCCTTCAATACCTTTTTCGATTTCTATGAATGCACCGTAATCTGTAAGCGAAACAACACGACCGGAAACTTTATCTCCGATCTTTAATTTATCTTCTATTTTTTCCCATGGATGCGGTAAGAGTTGTTTCAAGCTAAGAGAAATTCTCTTGCGTTCCATTTCAAAATCAGTAACAACAACTTTAATTTTCTCATCAAGTCTAAGAATTTCGCTGGGATGATTAATTCTTCCCCAGCTTAAATCCGTAATGTGAATAAGACCGTCAACACCGCCGAGATCAATGAACACGCCGAAATCTGTAATTGCTTTAACTGTACCTTCAAGAATTTGTCCCTTCTCGAGTTTATCAAGAATTTCTTTACGCTGATCTGAAATTGTTTCTTCAATAAGAACTTTATGAGAAACAACAATATTTTCAGTCGGGATATTTACTTTCACAATTTTGAAATCCATAGTTTGCCCAACGAACGCATCAAAATCACGAACAGGACGAATATCAATTTGCGAACCCGGTAAGAATGCTTCGATTCCCATCAAGTCAACAACCATTCCGCCTTTAATTCGTTTAAGAATTTTTCCGGGAAGAACTTTTTCGTTTTCGAAAGCATCCATAACTCTTCCCCAAATTTTAAGGAAGTCTGCTCTCTTCTTGGAAAGAACTAAGTTTCCGTCTTCATCTTCAACGCTTTCAATTACAACATCAACTTTTTCACCAATCTTAATTTCTTCTGTGGCGGTGAATTCTGATCTTGAAATTGTTCCGTCGGATTTGAAACCTACATCTACAACAATGTTATCTGCATTTACACCAACGATCGTACCTTCAAGAATTTCACCCTCCTTTATATCCCGGAATGAATGTGCATAAAGTTCAGAAAGTTCTTTAAGATCTTCAGGGGAGTATTCATCTGCATTGATGTATCTTTCTCTTTTTACTTTAGGTGCTTTTTTCTTAGCATCCTTTTCTAACTCTAACATTTTAACTCCTACTACTGTTACTCTGCTTCGAACATTCCGCCATCTTGAATTTTCTTAGCAGTCTTGGTTTAGTTTAACATTTGTTATGATGGCATTTTTAGCTTTTAGCAATCAGCTATCAGCTTTTAATTAAAAATCTTTAACTCAGGCACTAAGGCACATAGGCACTCAGTTACTCAGTCACTTTTTCAATACCTCTTTAATTTTTGTTAATAAGAATTCATAATCCTGTTCAGGTGTTAATGCAGAATTATCAAACTCTATTGCATCATCAGCTTTTTTTAACGGGGAGATTTCCCGTCCGCTGTCAATTCTATCTCTTTTTTCCAAATTAGCTTTTACTTCATCAAACGTAGTTGGAATATTTTTATCCTGAAACTCTTTTAATCTTCTTTTAGTTCTTATGTCAATCGAAGCTGTAAGAAATATTTTCAAATCCGCATTTGGAAAAACAACTGTAGTAACATCTCTTCCTTCAGCAACAATATTTCCTTCTTCGCCCATTCTTTTCTGAATCTTAACTAATTCCGCTCTTACCTCAGGTATTCTGCTAATGTCACTTACTTTTCCGTTTACTTCCGCAGTTCTAATTTGTTCTGTTACTTCTTCTTCATCAACAAAAACTCTGGTAACACCGTTTTCAAATCTTAGCTTTAATTTGATCCGTCTTGCCATATCAATAACGGCAGAAACATTTTCTGTAATGCCGTTACGTAAAGCAATAAAAGTAATAGCGCGATACATCGCACCGGTATCCAAATAAGTAAAACCAAGTTTTTGTGCAATGTTTTTAGCAGCAGTACTTTTGCCTGAACCGGCGGGACCGTCTATTGCTATGATTATTTTCTTTAACATTTGGCTGGCAAAAATAGGAAAACTACCCCCCTACCGCAAATTTAAAGTTCAATTAGAAAATCAGTTGAAAAAAATCTAAAAGCTGATGTTTTGCAAATTATTAAGATTTAACAATGTTCCGATATTAACAAAAATCAAAATTAGGACATTATTTTTTGTTCAGTAATTTTCTTATAAAGTTCTTTGCATTAAATTTCCTTTTCAAGTTTTATGTTCATAAGGTAAGCTTGGCAAAGTCCTTCAAGAACTAGAGTTTGATTAATTATGTCGAAAAGTTTCACGTTTTCAAAAAGTCTGGCAAAACCACCGGTACCGATCACAATCGGATCTTCATCGGCGAATGCTTCTCTAATTATTTTTGATCTTATTTCACGCACCATTCCGATCTGCCCATGGTAAAGTCCAGATTGGATACTTTCTACAGTAGATTTGCCAATGACTTCTTCAATTTCTTTAATTTCAACAATTGGTAGTTGTGCGGTTTTACTTTCGAGTGCTTCCATTGAAATTTTTATTCCGGGAAGAATTATACCGCCCAAATATTCTTTTGATTTGCTGATAACGCAGAAAGTCGTAGCTGTACCAAAATCAACGACAATTAAATTTTTGTTCGGGAATAAATTCACTGCGGCAATTGCGTTTGCAATTCTATCTGCACCTACTTCCAGGGGATTGTGATATTTTATTTTTAGTCCGGTTCTCACACCGGGTTTTAGAAAAAATGGTTCCGTATCAAAATATTTTACACACCCGCTGCGTAGCGAATGATTGAGATCAGGAACTACACTGCAAATTGAAATATTTTTTACAAAATCGGGATTCAATTTGTTTTCGTTCAGAACGGAACGCAAGAATATTCCAACCTCGTCAGAAGAAAAACGTTGACGTGAGGTTTTTCTGAATTGAAGCACAAGCTCCTTGTCTCGGAAAATTCCACCGAAAATTTGTGTGTTCCCGACATCAATGCAAAGTATCATTTGTTCCTCATTAAATATTTATTAGAAACTTTTCCAACAACTGTGCAAGTTCTTTTGAAGACATACATGATGCAGTTTCTTGTTTACTGTTGTAAATCTTAAAATTAGTTTGAACATTTCCATCACGGTTTCCTCGATCATTTAGAACTACAAAATCACAATTAGAATGATCGAACAATTTTTTAACCATTGAGAGATTAGCTTCATAATCAGTAGAGTTTGTCAATTTGAAAGCAACGATCTTAATATTTTTGTTTTTCGAATAATGTTTCAAATTATCAATGATCTTCGGATTCTTTTTCAATTTTAAAGTTATTTCGTTGCTATCGGAATCTATTTTTTGCTTTAAAGGTGCAGAAAATTTTTGATTTCCTATCATAGCTGAGCCCAATGAATAATCACTTACAGCTGCAAGATGTATCACTGCATCAAAACTATTTTCAGCAAGAATGTTTCTCAATTTTTCGTTTATCTCGTCAAACGATGTATACTCAATTCTCCTGCAATTGGAATTCGGCTGTGCGGCATCTCGAGCATGAAGATAAGTAATATCATGCTCTCTTCTTGAAAAATAATCCGCAATTGATGCGGCCGTTTTTCCTGTACTGAGATTGGTAATGAATCTAACACTGTCAATGTTTTCTTTTGTCCCGCCGGAAGTGATAAGCGCTTTTATTTTTTTTGCCGGCATACTCTGTTTTTCTTCCAGCGCATTTAGTAAGTGTTCGTAGATTTCATCAGGTTCAAGAAGTTTTCCTCGTCCTGAATCGCCGCATGCAAGATAACCTTCAGCAGTAGGTAATATCTTAACTCCCCACTCTGTTAATTTTTTAAGCGAACTTTGTGTTGCAGGGTGATCAAACATATTTGTATTCATTGCCGGAACTATTATGTATGGTTTCGTCCAATCGAATGCAAGGAAAAGTGATGTTAATAAGTCATCGCCAACTCCGTTGGCAAGTTTATTAATTGTATTCGCAGACGCCGGACAAACAATTATCAAGTCTGCCCATTTTATTAAATTGATATGGCTCATCATTTCACCTTCGGCAAACAAATCTGTGTAAATATGATGACCTGTTAATCCTTCCAACGTTGCCTTGCCAATAAAGCGCAAAGCGTTTTCAGTTGCAACGACTTTAACTTCAAACCCATTCTGAATAAGTTTCGAAATTAAATATGCGCTTTTATATGAAGCTATAGAGCCGCAAATCTTGAACAGTATTTTAGATTTCAACATTGTCAATCAACCTCACCTTTCCGATGTGAACAGCGCCGAATCTTCTGTTTCCTATTTCTTCAATGTAATCCACCTTGAAGCTGAGTTTCTCCAACTCGTTTTTTATTATCTCGCATGATTTTTCAGATTTCAATAATTGTGGGAACCTTTGTGCAAGAATTTTTTCGTTACTTGAAAGAAGCATATTACGTGAACTCAGTGCTAGGCCGTCAGCTTCACGAACTATCGGGCAAAGAATAATTGCAACATTAAGAAAGAAGGCTTTACACATTTCGTCAATCAAAAGATATTGCTGGTAATCCTTTTCTCCAAAGTACGCTTTGTCCGGACGAATAATATTCAAGAGCTTCATTACAACCGTCAATACCCCTTCAAAATGTCCAGGACGAAATTTTCCGCACAAAATTTGGCTAAGGTCGCTTTCGATAATTTTGTATTTGAAATGATCCGCATAAATTTCCGAATAATCCGGATAAAAAAGATAATCTACATTCAAATCTCTCAGAAGTTTAACATCGCTTTCAAAAGTGCGCGGGTATTTTTCAAGATCGCTGGGATCGTTGAACTGAGTCGGATTCACAAATATGCTTACAACAGAAATTCCATTTTCTACATTACTTCGGCGGATCAAAGAAAGATGGCCTTCGTGCAACGCTCCCATTGTTGGTACAAAACCAATCTTTTTATTTTTAATCTTATCGGACCTTTTTAACTGCTGCCATTCAGAAACTGTTTTAATAATTTTCGTCATTAATAACTTTCATTTGTTTGCGGAAATTTATTTTCCTTAATGTCTTTATTAAAATTATTCAAAGCTTCCTTTATTAAACCATAACCGTTCACATATTTTCTAACAAATTTGGGATTGAAATCCTTATTCATTCCTAACAAATCATGAAGTACAAGCACCTGGCCGCTTGTAAAAGGCCCTGCACCAATACCTATTGTCGGTATGTATAATTCTTCGGTAATTCTTTTTGCAACGTCGGCTGGAATCATTTCCAACACAATAGAGAAACAGCCGGCTTCTTGAAGCGAAAGTGAATCCTTAAATATTTTCTCTCCCGAATACAAATCTTTTCCTTGTAATTTAAATCCTCCAAATTGATAAACCGACTGCGGTGTTAAACCTAGATGCCCCATTACTGGAATTCCTGATTTCACCAAATGTTCAATAAGTTCAAAATTACCTTCAGCTCCTTCAAGTTTTACAGCTTGAGCGCCTGCTTTCATAAATTTATCGACCGATTTCATCAAGTGGACAAGACTTTTTCTGTGGGTAAGAAAAGGTAAATCCCCAATTAAAAATTTATTTTTTAATCCGCGTTTAACAGCAGTAATATGATAGCACATCATCTCAAGTTCAGCATTTACTGTCGTTTCGAAACCGTGCATGACCATAGCCGCGCTGTCGCCAACCAACACTGCATCAATATCGCTTTCATCAATTATTAGAGATGACCAATAATCGTAGCATGTTACTACCGATATTTTTTTCCCCTTGTCCTTCATCTTTTTAAACTCAGTCACTGTCTTCATTCCCGTCTCCTTATGAAAATAACCGATTATGTTGCAAAAAATTAAAACCATAACCATGAAGCAGGTGAAACAAAAAAGAATAGGAGAAAAATTTTCTTAAAATGTAGATATAATTGCGATGGTGTTTTGGTTTGTTGCCAGGTACCTGTCTCATAGATCAAGTCCTATAAAATTTGTGGGAAAAGTAACTGCCTCAATTCGTCGGGGTCAGTTCTAAAGTTTAAACATTTATTTTAGAATAAGAGTTTCACTTTTTTTCCAGAAAAAAAAGTAGAAATGGTTTTCTTTGACTTAATAAAATAAATTATCCTCCTCTCAGCGCGTTAACAATATTAAGCCTTGAAGCTCTTACTGCAGGTAAAAATCCACCCAAAAGCCCCATAACAATTGCAAAGATCAAACAGGAGATTATTATTGATGGATTTAGAGCAAACGCAAATGATAAATCGGAGAATGAATTAAAGTTTAATGTTGAGATAGTAAATAACTGCAAGAAAGATGCAAAGAATAATCCAACTGCGGCGCCGATCAAAGTAATCAGTAATGATTCACTTAAGAATGCGAACAAAATACTTCTGCGTTTGAAACCAAGTGAGCGCATCGTTCCTATTTCTACCGTTCTGTTAGCAACAGCAGCATACATTGTAATTGTTGCGCCGATAATCGCTCCGAAACTAAAAATTATTGTAATAAATGTTCCAAGAACCCGGATGAACATAGCAAGAAATTCAGATTGCATTTCAAAGAATCTTTTTTCCGTCAAAACTTCAAATTGTTGAAGTCTTCTATCCGAATTAAATGCTCTTTGGAATCTTTCAAAGTTATTCGGATCATCTAATTTTACCGTCATAGTTGAAACAGTATTGCCGCGGTTAAATGCATTCTGTAGTTGAGTTGCATCACCCCAAATTTCGGATTCGAATCCGCTTCCATTGGCTTCGAACAAACCAACAACGCTCCAGTAATCACCGGCAAATTTTATTTTACTTCCAATCTGAGCCCCGGCAAATTTATTTGTTACCGATTTGCCGACGATCAATTCTCTTAAAGAAGGATTGAACATTCTTCCTGCTGTTATCTTAAGTTGCGGGCGCAAAATATTAACCAATTGCGAGACACCCCGCACAGTTATGTTACTCATTCCGCCACTTTTAATTTCTAAATTAATTATCACTACCGGTTCGGAAGAAATTATTTGTTCGCCTTTATTATTTTTTGCAATGTAAGGTAAAGTTCTAACTACATTTTGTGTTTCACCGTCAACAATGCTGGAAATTTCTCCTTGAGATGATTTTCTTTGCACTTTGACATTATCTGCAGTTCCCGTTGCAACCAAAGTTTTTTCAACACCGTAAGCCATCATAAGAACGGCGGCAAAGACAAACACAACAAGAGAAATGCCGGTAACTGTAATTAATGTTGTAAGTTTTCTTGTTATCAAACTTCTTATTGTATATTTAAATGGAACGGCCATGTTTTCACCTCTTAAATTCTGAAGAGCGAAGTGACGAAGAATCTCTAACGCAACTGAGTTAGAGATATTTCGTTTCGCTCAATATTAATTAACCTACAAACCTAAATCCGTCAACTATTTTAGTACCGAGTGCTCTTTGAATCGGGAATATTGCAGACAAAAATCCGACCAATAATGTTGCCGTAACAGCAAGGACAATTGTTATCGGTTCAATAAAAAAGAACGGGAAAAATCCTTTTGGCATAGCTTGTTCAAATCCAGATACAATTGGGAAGGTTAAAGCCAATCCAATTCCTCCGCCAAGACAAGCTATTAACATTGATTCACCAAGAATCAATCCGGTTAAATGCAAAGCTGAAAATCCCAGCGTTTTAAATACTGCGTACTCGCGTGTTCTTTCACGAGCAGACATTATCATTGTGTTCGCAACAACTAACAATATAATTCCAATGATCATAAATGACATCCAGTTCATTGCAGTGATAATTGCACCCGAAGCCGAAACAAACCCTTGAGTAAATGCTTTTTCAGTTTCGGTTTTTGTTTCCGCCGTAGAATTCTTGAACAATGCGTCTATCTGATTTGAAATTTGTGCAGAACGGTTTGGATCTTTAATCTGAACCATATACCACATAACTTGATTAGCACGTGCAGGTGTTTCTTCTTTCATACGTTCGTTTAGATAATCTATGTGAAATAGCATTTGCGTTGCATCTGTGTTTTTATTCTTCGGCTGGTAAATTCCGCGGACTTCAAATTCCCACCTGCCGGGAAAGATATCACCATCTAAAACAATCTGATCGCCGATTTTAAAATTATATTGTTTGGCAATCTGAGATCCTACAACACAAGCATTTCTCTGTTTCTTATAATTTTCAAACTCCTGTTTCGATAAAACTAATTCCGGATAAACTTCAAAATAATTATCATCAACCGCCACTCTCGCAAAGAAATTACTTTTATCTTTATAAACACCCTGGAACCAAGCTGCGCCACTAACATTTTTCACTCCGTCAATAGATTCAATTTTATCCTTATAAGAAAAAGGGAGCGGAAAAATAAACGATACCGATTGGCGCGTTACCAAACGGTTTGCCATTGTTGCATCAACAGTTGAATCCCAAATTGTAACCACAGTTCTAAGAAGTCCAAATGCTATGATGGCAATTGTAATTCCAAGAATTGTAAGAGATGTTCTTAGTTTATGCCGCATCGCGTTTCTAAAAATTAATTTAAATACTTTCATATCGGCTCCTTACACCAAATCGCCTTTATCGAGATGAAGCTTGCGTGAAGCTTTCTCGGCAGCGTGTGGATCGTGAGTAACCATCATAATAGTTTTTTTGAATTCTTTATTTAACCGATCAATCAATGTTAAAACTTCTTCGGCAGATTTTCTATCAAGATCACCGGTCGGTTCATCTGCAACAAGAATTACCGGATCAGTTACAATAGCGCGCGCAATTGCTACGCGTTGTTCCTGCCCGCCGGAAAGTTGCTTTGGATAATGGCTCATTCTATCGCCAAGCCCAACAATATTTAACGTTGCTTCAACATGCTTTCTTCGTTCAGATTTGGAAAGCTTTGTAAGAAGAAGAGGAAGTTCAACATTTTCAAATGCGGTAAGAACCGGAATTAAATTATAAAATTGAAAAACAAAACCAACATTTGATGAGCGCCATTTTGCAAGAGCTGATTCACCAAGTTCTGCAATATTAGTTCCGGCAACAGTTACTTCTCCGTTCGTCGGACGGTCAATTCCGGCAATTAAATTTAACAATGTTGTTTTTCCGGAACCGGATGGTCCCATCAGTGCTAGAAATTCTCCTTCTTGAACATCAAGTGAGATATCATGAAGAACAGGAATTTCCAAACTGTTTCGCCAATAAGACTTCGATAAATTTTTTACTTGAATAATTGCACTCATTCAACACTCCTTTCAAAATAGTTACTTAACCTCCCCCATATCCCCCTCCTTTTGTTAAGGAGGGGGAATAAAAGGGGGTGGTCGGAAAATCTTATTTATTAATTTTTACTTTCACTCCATCTTTAATTTCATCTGTAACATTATCAATAACTTCATCGCCGTTTTCCAGACCGGATGTTACTGAAATGAATGAACCAAAATCTTTCCCTGTTGTTACCGCAACTTGAACAACTTTCTCTTCACGAACTTTGAAAGCAAATAGCCGGCCGTCTCTTGTTACGATTGCAGTCTTAGGAACAACCAAATTTGGTTTTTCTTCTTTGGATTCTTCTTTCATTGCTTCACGAAGGAAAAGAACTTTTGCGCTCATTTCCGGAAGAACTCTTGTATCGTAATTTTTAAATCCTACTTTAACCATAACTGTAGCTTTACCTCGGTCCGCTGTAGGAACAATCTTAGCAACATAACCGGCATAGTTATGCCCGGGATAAGCATCAAGAGTAATTTGGCAATTTTGATTTGGTTCGATTTTTTCAATATTTGATTCGCTCACATCTGCTTCGACTTGCAGAGAATTCATATCAGCCATTGTAACCACTGCAGCTTTAGAATTTACGCCCGCTCCCATCGGTGCAACAACTTCGCCGACATCAGCATTTTTTGTTAGCACTGTTCCGTTGAACGGTGCTCTAATCAAAGTATTTTCGAGAGCAACTTCCGACTGCGAGACTAAAGCTTTAGCCACATCAATTGAAGCAAGAACTCTGTTATATCTTGTCTCTGCTGCATCAAATTCCATCTGGCTGGCTGAACCTGTTCTTAATAAATCTTTTTGACGATTATAATTTTTCTCAGCATCATTCAAATCTGCTTGACTAAGTTTCAAATTTGCCTTCGCCTGATCAAGCTGTGCTTTGATATCGCTGTCTTCCAACCTTGCAATAACCTGGTTAGAAAAAACTTTATCGCCTTCAACAACGCCAAGATAAACTAAGCGTCCCATTCCTTTTGAAGCAACAGCCGCCTTTCTTTGTGCCACTACATAGCCGCTTGCCGTTAATATTGCACTGCTCTGCGCGGATGATTGCAACGAAGCAAAAGTCATCTTCACTTCAACTGCCGGACTTGTATAAGATCTAAACAGTAATACAATTACAATTAAAATAGTTACAATACTTACTCCGCCAACAATCATTTTAATGAGCTTTCCCTTCTGTTCGGGATTCACATTTTTTTGAGTTCTGTCAATTTTTAATGAGGACAAGTCTGCGTTTTTTGTTTCCACTTTTCCACTCTTATATTTTGTTATTACAGGATAGGTTGCGCTAAAATAATAAATTACATTACACCAAAACAAGATTGAATATTTTTTTATTCATTGAGACGT
>VEPI01000159.1 GCA_012026935.1 Melioribacter sp.
CCACAGCATCTAACCGAATTTAATTTTAAATTTAGCCCGTCAATTTTTATCAACATTCTAGAAAGCAGTAAAATGAAATTTCAGGAAGAATTTTATTATAAATTCGATAAACCGATCACAACTTGGATGGCAGATAACGCAATCAAATATTTACGAATCAGCCTGGGAATAATTTTTTTCTGGTTTGGATTTCTAAAATTTTTTCACGGCGTAAGCTCTGCCGAAGCAATAGCCACAAAAACCATTTCTGTTATGACATTTGGTTTTGTACAGCCGTCCGTTTCAATTATTATTTTAGCGGTGTGGGAAACTTTGATTGGACTTGGATTACTTTTTAACGTATTCCTCCGAGAAACACTTTTTTTATTATTTCTTCAGATGATCGGCACAATTACGCCGTTATTTTTCTTTCCTGCAGAAACATTCAAGATGTTTCCGTTTGTGCCAACGCTTGAAGGTCAATACATAATAAAAAATTTAATATTGATCAGTGCCGGTCTGGCAATTGGTGCAACCGTTCGCGGCGGTAAAATTATTTCTGAACCACAAAAAAATAAAAGTTAAATATGCGCAACCATGCTTAAACCAAAACTTTTTACTACGTTAAAAAATTATACGAAGGAACAATTTATTGCTGATGCAACAGCCGGTGTAATTGTGGGTATAGTTGCACTACCGTTGGCAATTGCATTTGGTATAGCAAGCGGGGTAACACCGGAAAAGGGAATCATTACGGCAATCATAGCTGGATTTATAATCTCAGCATTTGGCGGAAGCCGTGTACAGATTGGCGGACCCACCGGGGCTTTCATCATAATAGTTTACGGCATTGTTCAAAATTACGGCACAACCGGACTTGCAATCGCAACTATTATGGCGGGAATAATTTTAGTGATAATGGGTTTGGTCAAATTCGGTTCATTAATAAAATTTATTCCTTATCCGGTTGTCGTTGGTTTTACAAGCGGAATTGCTCTGTTAATATTTTCAACACAGATAAAAGATTTCTTTGGACTACAAATTCAAAAAGTGCCATCAGAATTTCACGAAAAATGGATAGCATATTTTGGAGCGTATTCTACAGTAAATTATTATGTGTTTGGAATAGCTTTACTTGCTTTAGCGATTATGATTTTCTGGCCAAAGATTACTCACCGAATTCCAGGCTCTTTAATTGCAATAATTGTGACTACAGCTTTAGTAATTGTTTTTAAGTTACCAGTTGATACAATTGGAAGCAGATTTGGAGAAATATCTGCTAATCTTCCTTCGCCGAGTTATTTTCAAATAAATTTAAACGTGATAAGAAATTTAATCGGGCCGGCTACAGTAATTGCACTGCTTGCTGCAATTGAATCTCTTCTTTCTGCAGTTGTTGCCGATGGTATGGTAGGAGGCAAACACAGAAGCAACATGGAATTGGTTGCGCAGGGATTGGCCAATATTGTTGCTCCTATTTTTGGAGGAATACCTGCAACAGGAGCTATTGCGAGAACCGCCACAAATATTAAAAATGGCGGGAGGACTCCAGTAGCTGGAGTTATTCATGCGGTTACACTTTTACTTATAATGATGTTCTTCGGCAACTACGCAAAATTAATTCCGATGGCTACATTGGCGGCAATTCTTGTTATCGTTGCTTACAATATGAGCGAATGGCATTCATTCAAATCATTGTTAAAAAGTCCGAAGAGTGATGTAGCTGTGTTATTAACAACTTTTTTTCTAACTGTAATATTTGATCTGACAATTGCAATTGAGATAGGAATGGTGCTGGCAGTATTACTATTTATGAAACGCATGGCGGAAGTTTCGAACGTTAGCGTTATTACAAGAGAACTTGATGATGAAGAAGAGAAACCGGATCCAAATGCAATTGATAAGAAACAAATTCCGGTAGGTGTTGAGGTGTTTGAAATTAACGGACCTTTCTTCTTTGGTGCGGCAAAGAAATTCAAAGATGAAATGCTTGAGATTGAGGACCCGCCGAAAGTTAGAATCATTCGAATGCGCAATGTGCCGGCTGTAGATGCAACAGGACTTCAGACATTAAAAGATTTTTATTATGATGCTAAAAAACACAAAACACGTATGATTCTTTCCGGAGTTCATACTCAACCCTTGTATGCGATGACTCAAGCAGGACTTTTCGATCTTTACGGCGAAGAAAACATTTTTGGGAACATAGATGACGCTCTTGATCACGCAAGAGAAATTCTTGGATTACCAAAATTAGGCAGACCGAAAGATTTTGTTCCAACGGTTAAAAGAGAGATGAAGAATGATTAGTTTAAGGAGTCATTCTGAAAAAGGTTTAGAAAAAAATAAACACGCAGATACTCGCTTTTGCGAGTATAACAAAAAACTGAAAGTGTTATTCCCGTCCCGCTTCAAATACGGGATAAATTCCAACAGGAATCCGGAGAAATAACAGATAACAAATTGTAGAAAAATAAATGGATCTAAACACAAAAGATATTTCCCATCTACTCATGCTTCCGGAGAAAGAAGTACAGCATTTAATAAAGAAGAAAGAGATCCCCTTTCAATTTCTTCACGATAAAGTTGTATTTAATAAGCAGCAAATTATTGAATGGGCGTTAGGCCGGAACTTTCCAATAAATGTTTCCGGGCATCAAAAATTGAGCGAGTACCATATAGAAACCGTTAGCACTCTGCTTGGCAAAGAATCATTTCATTATAAATGTGAGTTAAATGAATCTTCTTATATAGAACAGATGATTTCTCAAATTAATTTTGAAAAGAACGTTGATCGTGAAATTATTATTCAGCTTCTGAAAAGCAGGGAATCAATGATGAGCACTGCAATAGGAAACGGAATTAGTTTACCGCATCCGCGTGTACCGCTTATGGTTGGGAGGGACAAACCGCTCATTAATTTTTTCTTCGCAAATAAGCCGCTAGACTTAAAATCAATTGACGGCAAACCGGTTCATACTTTAATTCTGCTTATCTCTCAAACAATTAAGCAGCATTTAAGTTTGATTGCCCATTTAAGTTTTTTACTTTCAAAAGAAACTTTTCGTTTCGCACTGGAAAACAGGCTTGAGTTTAAAGAGATATTAGACATTATAAAAAAGATTGAGGAGACAAGGAACAAAGCTCAATGAACGATCTGATTGACTCCCATAATGTTTTGTTTATCGCAGCATTTATAATTCAATTACTTTCAATTGTATTTCTTTCAATAAAAAATGAGCGTAAAGCATTATTCTCGACAAATATTGTTTTGCTCATCGGATTAGCATTTGGATTAATCTCAACTTTATCTTCAACGCTTTTTACTTCTGCCGAAATTTCATCAAGGAATATCTTTTCTAATTTCATACGTCTTGACGGATTGAGCATTTATTTTTTATTTATTGTTCAACTGGTGGCAATTCCAATTACCATTTACAATTTTTCATATCTTCAACACTATATTGAACAAAAGCGGCCAATTAAAAATTTTATCATTTTTTACTTAATACTTCTTATATCAACGCAGTTTCTCGTAATTGCCAATCAGGCAATTTTCTTTCTGATATGTTGGGAAGCGATGACTATATCTGCCTACCTTGCAATGGTTTTAGAAAGAGAGAAAGAAGAAGTTCAACGAGGTAGTTTTTACTATTTCGCTACATCGCACGTAATAATTTTTGTTCTTTACATATTTTTCTTCCTGCTTCATCATTTAACCGGAAGCTGGTTCTTCAGTGATTATCATATTTTGTTCTCAACCGGGATTGTAGTTCCAATAATTTTTATTTTATCTTTTATTGGTTTTGGCATTAAAGCGGGATTTATGCCGTTTCATTTTTGGCTTCCGCAAGCACATCCAATTGCACCCAGTGTACTAAGCGCTTTTTTTTCCGGTGTTATGATTAAGACCGGCATTTATGGAATACTGAGAACATTCCAATTTCTTAATCCTGTTCCGGAATGGTGCGGCTGGTTAATGCTGTGCGTTAGTATAATTAGCGCAATATTCGGAGTATGGTATGCACTTGCCCAGCATGATATAAAACGATTACTCGCGTATCACTCTGTTGAAAATATAGGAATCATTGGAATCGGGATTGGAATCGGATTTATCGGCTCTGCAAATAATTTACCGGTTGTGCAAGTATTGGGATTTGGCGGAGCGCTTCTGCACACATTGAATCATGCGATATTTAAAAGTCTTTTGTTCATAGGCAGCGGTGTTGTTTGTCAAAATCTTGAAACGAGAAATATTGAGTTGATGGGCGGACTCGTTCATCGCGCAAAATATATTGCAATATTTTTTCTGATCGGTTCGGTTGCAATCAGCGGTATTCCGCCGTTTAACGGATTTATTTCCGAGTTTATTATTTACACCGGCTTTTTCAAAACCGCCAACGAATTAAAAAATTATTACCCGATTATTATGTTGATGTTTGTAGTCGGATTAGCGTTTGTGGGCGGATTGGCTGTTGCTTGTTTTACCAAGGTAAATTCAATTATGTTTTTAGGAAATGAAAGAAAAGAAGTAAAACATTTTCACACTTCCATTTACGATAACAGTTCGCTCGGAATTTTGGCTTTACTCTGTGTTGTTATCGGATTTTATCCTCAACCTTTTGTCGGAGTAGTTAATAAAGTAATCACAAACGGTTTTGTTAAAGGGAATTCTTCTTCAGCATTAATCAATATTGATTGGCTTTACTTTACTGTAATTTTTTCATCCATCGCACTTAGTGTTTTTGTTTTGTATCTGATAAAAATAAAACTTGAAAAGAAATACGGAAGAAGAACTTCACCTGCTTGGGGCTGCGGATATGAGAATCTTAATCCTCGAATGCAGTATACCGCTTCATCGTTTGCAGATGAGCTGAACACAATTCCCAAATCTGTTCTAGTTTATCATAAGAAAGTTGAAATTTCTGAAACCGCATTCCCGCTGCCATCTAAGTTTGAAAGTCATTCAAAAGATTTTATTGACAGCAAAATTATTTTACCATTATTCAATTTTTTGAAATTACTGGTTGGCAAAATTGAATTTTTAAGCCAGACGGATGTTCGTTATTACATCGCATTTATTTTAATCATCATAACAATTTATAGTTTGATAGCGTTTTTATGGGTATAGAAATTCTACAAGGAATTATTTCGATAATTGTAATATTGGGCGTTGCGCCTATGTTTGCAGGAATGGTAAACAAACAAAAAGCGATTTTAACGGGAAGAATTGGTGCGCCGATATGGCAGCCTTACTATGATTTACGGAGACTCTTCAAGAAAGAAACTATTAATGCAGCAAGTTCTTCTTTTATCAGTCGCATTTCTCCCATACTCAATCTTGTTACTTTGATAACTGCAGCCGCTATGCTTCCTGTAGGGTTTTGGAAGCCGCTCATAAGTTTTAACGGCGATATAATTTTGTTCGCTTATATTTTAGGATTAGCAAGATTTTTTCAAATATTGGCAGCAATGGATATTGGAAGTTCATTTGAAGGAATGGGCGCAGCACGGGAGGCAACATTTGCATTATTTGCCGAACCGATTTTCTTTTTTACAATTGGAAGTATTTCATTTATCAGCGGATTAACTTCTCTATATGATATTTATCATTCAATCCAGCTCACTAATATTTCCTATGAGGTTTTTATTGTGATCTGTTCTATTTCTGTTTTTATGCTTGCAGTTACGGAATGTTCCAGAATGCCTGTTGACGATCCCAATACTCATCTTGAGCTAACTATGATTCACGAGGTTATGATACTTGATAATTCCGGTTTTGATTTATTCCTTTATCAATATTCGAGTTATATAAAACTATTCATCTATGCTGTTCTTGAAATATCGTTTTTCTATCCGTTCAGTAAACAGAGCTATCTGCTTGGAATTATAATTTTTATTTCCGGAAGTGTTGGGCTTACTTTTGTTTTGGGAATTGTAGAAACAATAACTTCAAGATATCGGATGAAAAATATACCGCAGTATTTACTGTTTGCAACAGCCATTGGAATATTGAATTTGTTGATTTATACTTTTACAAAATAGTTATTAATAGCCGGTCATTCCCGCATAAGCGGGAATCAAAGATAAACGGTGTTGATTTATGGAAAATGTTTTAAGCATACTTTTTTGTTTGTCGTTGTTTTACGTGGTTGTTACATCGCGCGTAAAAGCATATGTCACTGTTTTACGTGTACAGGGAATAATATTAGCCATCTTATTAATGATTCCGTTCATTTATCATTTTTCAATCTTCGGGATAATTCTTCCCGCAACACTTCTGCTTGTAAAAGTTTTTCTCATACCGCGTTATATTAACAAAGTCATTCTCGATCTCGATATTAAAAGACGGATTGAACCGACAATACAACAGATGGTATTTCTGCCTATTGTTATCGCATCAATGATCGTCATCTTTCTTGCATCAAACATTCTTTCAAAGAGTACAGAATTAAACGTAATTCCATTTGCATCCGGGTTCTCTGCAATTGTAATCGGCATCTACATAATTATGTTTAGAAAAAAATTAATAGTTCATGTCTGCGGATTTTTAATCTTGGAAAACGGAATATTTTTATTCGGCACTGCCGTAGCTTCCGAACTTCCGATGATGATAGAGTTAGGAACATTGCTTGATGTATTCGTGGTTGTATTCTTAATGGGTATTGCATTGAATAGAATCAGCAATACTTTTGAAGGATTTGAGATAACGGATCTAGGGAGATTGAAAGACTGATGCTCGAATTTTCCATTTTTATATTACTTCCATTGCTGACCGCTGGATTTTGCTACTTCGTAAAAGATTTGCGAATACAGTACAGTATTTCTCTAGCTGTTGCTGTGTTACATCTTGGTTTATCATTATTAGTTTTTCTTGGACTTTATCATACGCAACTGCCGACTTTTTTTAGTGTTGATTCTCTTAGTAAATTTTTTCTTTTAATTCTTTCGAATGTTTATTTCTGGGTTGTACTTGTTTCTTTTTCTTATTTGAAAAGACCCGTAATGCCCAAAGCCGAAGAAGGGAAAAAATACTATTTCTTACTTATTAATTTTTATTTAACCGCAAATTCAGCCGCTATGCTAAGTAATCATTTTGGAATGTATTGGGTCGCCTCGGAAGCAACAACATTAAGCGTAGCCCCGCTGATCTATTTTTATCGTAATGAAGAATCTCTTGAGGCAATGTGGAAATATTTATTCTTAGTTTCTGTAGGAATAGCATTTGCGTTCATCGGAATATTATTATTAACACTTTCCGCAAAAGGAACCGGACTCGAAGGAAAACAATTATTTTTCTGGGAGTTTGTTCGTAACGCAGCTCAGCTAAATCCAATTTGGCTGAAAGCGAGTTTCATTTTTATCTTTGTAGGACTCAGCACAAAAATCGGAATTGCACCAATGCATTCCGGAGATATTGACGCAACGAGCAATGCACCCAGTCCAATTGCCGCATTGATGTCCGGCTCGCTTCGTTTAACCGCACTTCTTGGTGTAATGAGAATCTTTCTAATCATTCGTCCTACAACTTCTTACGAGTTTGCAAAAATTCTTCTAATTATCGGCGCGCTTCTATCGCTCTTTGTTGCGTTCGTATTTATGTTCAAAGTAAATAATTATAAACGTATGCTTGCATATTCAAGCGTTGAGCATCTTGGACTTATTTCATTGGGTTTGGGAGTTGGTGGATTAGCATTTATCGGAGCGATGTACCACGCGTTTTATAATTCAATCGCAAAAGTTATTCTCTTTCTTACTGCCGGAAATATTCATCGTAGTTATAAATCACGCGAAGTCGGGAAGGTATATTCTGTATTAACAAGAATTCCAAAAACAGGATGGCTTTTTCTTCTTGCGTTTTTGGCAATTTCCGGGATTCCTCCGTCCGGGATATTTTTTAGTGAAATAAAAATCTTTGAAGGAATTCTTTTTTCAGATAAACCGTATCTGCTTGCCATTGTTTTGTTTTTTTTACTCTTCATATTTATAAATATGGGTAAAATTATTTTTAACATGCTATATCAAAAAGGGAAAGATGAAAAACCGCAGACCGGAACGGAAAAATTTGAGCTCACTCATTTTATTTCTATTGTCTTATTGATTTTGTTGGCTTCTGTTGCAATCGCTTCACCGGAAATTTTATATAAGAATATTATTAGCATCACAAAAGATTTTGGTATGAATTTATGAAATTGCTCGAAGTTCAGAATAATCAGTTATTCAACATTGACGCAATTCATTTTTTAGGAAAAGATGAATTTCGAAATACCGTTGCTGTGTTAATGCAAAATGGAAACAGGATGATTGCGCTTACCCCAATTGATAAAAGCGATCCTCAAAAAATTATCGCTGTTCTCTCGGATTCAAGTTCATCAATGATTGGTGTTGTTGGCGGCGATTTTAGTAAAGGTAAACTAGAATTCGAAAGCTGGGCAAATGATTTTCCGCAAACACATTATTTTGAATGCGAGCTTTCGGAAAATTATGGATATGTACCGGTCAATCATCCATGGCTGAGACCGGTAAGAAAACAGAATGTAATACTAGGGAATAAGCCATATCAATTTTTCAAGCTGGAAGGTGAAGAAATCCACGAAGTTGCGGTCGGACCAATTCATGCGGGAGTTATTGAACCGGGGCATTTCAGATTTCAATGCCACGGCGAACTCGTTTATAATCTTGAAATTAATTTAGGTTATCAACACAGGGGAGTTGAAAAACTATTTCTACAATCAAGTCCGAACCAACAAATAATTTTATCTGAATCAATTGCCGGCGATACAACTATCGGGCACACATTTGCTCACTGCAATGCAATCGAATGTTTATCACATACGCAGTTGAGTTTACGCGCAGAGGTTGTTCGAACCATTGCTTCCGAGATAGAAAGAATTGCAATGCATTTATCAGGGCTTGGCGGTATAGCTAATGATATTGGATTTGCATTGCCTGCCTCCTCATACGGAAGGTTGCGTACACTTGCTATTAATAGTCTTGCCTCAATATGCGGATCGAGATCCGGACGGGGATTATTTATTTACGGCGGCGTCCGGTTCGATCTTAATGATGAAATAATAAATACGGTAGTAAATAATCTTAAGATTGTTCAAAATGATGTTCGGCAGGTCAATGAATATTTATTCTCATCGGTTGGGGCATTATCGAGACTTGAAGAAACCGGAATAGTAAAAAAAGATCTCGCTCAAAATGTGGGTCTGGTTGGTTTAGCCGCTCGTTCGTCAGGACTTGAAGAAGATGCGAGAATTCATTTTCCGTACAGCGCTTATCGTTATAATCCAATTTCTATGATTACAT
This sequence comes from Melioribacter sp., assembly GCA_012026935.1. GTDB lineage: Bacteria > Bacteroidota > Ignavibacteria > Ignavibacteriales > Melioribacteraceae > Fen-1258. The sequence goes on from VEPI01000159.1 coordinate 9,295, forward strand.
TATCAACCGGAGATGTTTTCGCACGTGCCCGTTTGCGTGCATTAGAAATTGATGAGGCTTTACGATTTATTTTCGACCAGATTGAAAATCTTCCTCAAGGGGAAATTAAATCTGATATTGGAAATGTTACGGCAAATTCCGGAGCGATTTCAATAATTGAAGGCTGGCGCGGTGAAATTGCTCACATCGTATTTACAGATGAGAAAAGAAATTTGTTGAATTACAAAATCAAAGATCCTTCGTTTAATAATTGGTACGGCTTAAGTTTAGCTTTACGAGAAACAGCTATTTCAGATTTCCCGCTGTGCAATAAAAGTTTTGATTTGTCGTATGCCGGGCATGATTTGTAGTGTTTCGGATGCTCACTTATACGAGTATGACAAAGACGAAAAGTAGAAATTATTATGAATGACGCAATAAAAATAAGAATACTTCAGGGCGATCAAATAATTCACGATGTTAGAAATGCATCGTTGCCGGAACTGTTTCGAGGATTACCAACTATTGAAGATAAAGCTTGTTCTGATGACTGTAATAAATGCGCTGAGGTTTGTCCGACAAATGCAATCAAATTAAATCCTGTAAGAATAGATTTGGGCTTATGTGTTTTCTGTCCGCTCTGCGAAGAAACTTGTCCGGAAAAAATAATTCACTTTACAAATAATTATCACACAGCAGTTGATAGAACAGAAAAATTAATAGTAACGAAAGAAACAAAATCTATTTCTCCGGAAAAATCATCTGAAAAGATTAGGAAATATTTTGGTAAATCTTTGAAGCTTCGGCAAATATCAGCCGGCGGATGTAATGGCTGCGAACTTGAACTGAATGCACTGAGTAATGTTAGCTTTGATATGGGCAGATACGGAATTGAATTTGTCGCATCACCAAGACATGCAGACGGCATTGTTATCACAGGTCCAATCACACAAAACATGTCAAAAGCTATAGATATTTGCTATGACGCTGTCCCGAATCCTAAAATAATTATTCTTTTTGGCGCATGTGCAATCTCGGGAGGTATCTTTCAAAACACGGGTGAGATTCAAAGAAAATTCCTCGAAGAAAATAAGATTGACCTTTATATTCCCGGTTGCCCGCCGCATCCTCTCACTTTTATAAATGGTTTGCTGGATTGGTTAGATAAAGTTTGAAATTCTTTTTGAGGCAAAAGACACAATTTCTCAATCATTCAAACAATCAAGCAATCAATCTTCTTTTTATTTCCCTTCAGCAAATTTCAAAATATAGTTTTAACTTAAAGATGAAAATTCATTAATTAGTCAAACTACAATTAAACTTGAGTTGCCAATGACTGAAGCCGCAGAAGTAAAAAAATCAATATTCCGCTCGTTCCCTAAAAATTTCTGGACAGTTATCACAATGGAATTTTTTGAACGCGGTTCTTATTACGGTGTAAGATCAATTCTTTCCGTTTATCTTGTTCTAAGTGTTGCAGAAGGCGGTTTGGGCTTTTCTAAAGAAAGTGTAGGCATAATTACAAGTACATTCCAGCCACTGCTATATTTACTTCCAATCGTTGCCGGTGCTATTGCAGACCGTTTCGGTTACCGTGCAACTTTAGTTTTTGCTTTTGCTGTTATGAGTTTGGGCTATTTGCTCACCGGATTTATGACTTCATATGCTCTTGTCTTTGCAAGTCTGATCTTTATGGTTGTAGGTGCCGGAACATTTAAACCGATCATCTCCGGAACAATTGCACGCGTTACGGATAAAACAAATTCCACTTTAGCATTCGGAATTTATTATTGGTCTATTAATCTAGGCGCATTCATCTTTCCTTTATTACTTGTGCCGATGTTAAAACAAATTTCTTATTCGTATGTATTTGTAATGGCGGCAGTAGGAACGGGCTCGCTTCTTCTTTTAAATTTTCTTGTTTATAAAGAACCAAATAGACCGGCAAATTCAAAGCCGCTCTCTCAAGTTTTAACTGAAGCAGCGCTTGTTCTAAAAGATTTCAGGTTTATTCTGATGATTGTAATCTATTCCGGTTTCTGGATTTTATATTTCCAGCAGTTTGATTCGGTTCTATGGTATTTCAAAGATTATGTAGATAAAACACCTATCAATAATTTTGTTAATTCTATTCTGGGTTTATTCGTCTCAAATCCGAATTGGCATTTTGATGTTGAGCATGTAACAGTTATTAACGCCGGTACGATAATTCTTCTTCAACTTCTTATTTCAAAAATTGTAAAGAACACAAAAGCACTGCCCACAATGATAACGGGAATTTGCTTAGGAACCATTGGAATTGCAATATTGGCGATATCAACTCATCCGTTCGTTTTCATTGCCGGTATTTTTATTTTTTCGATAGGAGAAATGACTGCTCATCCAAAGTTTATAAGTTATGTCGGATTGATTGCGCCGGAGGATAAAAAAGCACTTTATCTTGGTTATTCATTTTTATATGGGGTAATTGGAAGCGGAATCGGCGGAGTGCTTGGCGCAAAACTGTACGTTCACTTTGTAGATAATTTACATAATCCAACATTGTTATGGTTAGTCTTTGCTTCTATTGGAGTTGCTACAATTATTGGATTACTTTTATTTAATAAATTTCTTGCACCTAAAAATGTTGATGCTTAATCATGAAAATAAATAACGCCAAAAGATTCTTTGCGGTTCTACTTACCACTTTCTTCTTACTACTTACTTCTTACTCTTTCTCCCAGCAAGAAAATGTTCCGCTAGATCATCAGGTTTATATTTTCCTTAAAGAGATGAAGGTAAAAAACCTGCCGGTTAATATTCACGATGATAGCCCTAATATGTCGCGGGCAGAAATAAAAAGAAATCTTGAATGCATTGATTCTTTGTCGGCTGATTTAAGCGTTACCGAAAAAAAAATACTCAAGAAATTTCAGAATGAATTTTACGATGACTTAGCCGATAGCACGAACACATATCAATTTTTTGGAGAACAGGCAGGATTTTCGAAGAGCAATAGCGATATTTTCTCACATAAAATAAAATATGTTTATGCATACCGCAGCGAGGGCGCTAACTATTTTTTAAATGTTTTGGGAAGAGCAGTGTACGGTCAAAATTTAAAACCGTATATAAATAATTCGTGGCTTTATGATATTGGCTTTCGTTTTAGGGGAACTCTATTTGAGAAACTTGGTTATAGTTTAACCGTTCAAAAGGGCGGAGTAAGCGGGTCGCAAGATTTTGCGCCAATACTTGAGCCGCGACTTAAATATAATTTCAAATTTGTTGAAAACATTGAAAACATAAGCAACTATGATTTTACAGAAGGATATTTGCGTTATTATACCGAACCCGTAAAAGATATGTCGCTTGCATTTCAAATCGGTCGGGAGAAAATAAAATTTGGTTACGGCTACGAAAGTAAATTGGTCTTATCCGGTGATCATCCTTTGCTTGATTTTTTTAGAATAAATTTTAATTATGGAATTTTCAGCTTTACATCTTTACATGCTTCAACTGTAGGCGAGTTCAACGCAGACAGATCCCAAAATTTTACAAAGTTAATAGCATTAAACCGCTTCAAACTTCACTTCAAAGATTTTTTAGATTTTGGACTTGGGGAAGATATAATATACTCCGGCCGCGGAATTGATCTAGCATATTTAAATCCTCTTGCATTTTATAAATTTGAGGAAATGTCTTTACAGGATAGAGACAACGGCGCGCTCTGGCTCGATCTCCAGACAAACTGTTTTAAAAATTTAGAATTTCAGTTAACATATTTTCTGGATGATAATCCTTTAGGAAATCTACAAGACTTTTCCAGTTATATAAATAAAACCGGTTATCAGATAGGTGCTTTTTGGTATTCACCATTTTCTATTGACGATCTGTCTCTTATTTTTGAGTACACTAGAATTCGGCCGTATGTCTATTCACATATAAATCCGAAAAACTCTTATACAGCCTTCAATCAACTGCTTGGTCATCACATCGGTCCGAACTCCGATGAAATATTTCTGCAGATTGCATATAATTTTGATGAGAAGATCAGATTTAATTTTGAATACCAATATATTCGTCACGGACAAAACATTTATGATTCACAGGGCAATTTAGTTTTTAATGCAGGCGGAGATGCTTTTGTTGCTCATCGCGATAATATTGATCCTATGCGGATTGATTTTTTAGACGGCGAAAGAATCAATCAAAATATTTTTACTTTTAATGTTAGATTTGAACCGTATCGCAATTTTGTGTTCGAT
>VEPI01000065.1 GCA_012026935.1 Melioribacter sp.
TCACTCAATGTTTTAAGTCGGCACGTAGAAAAGTTGGTTTTGATGAAAGAATAGATTTTCATTCCCCTGACATAGTTTCGCGAGTAATTTGGCAAATGCAGGAACGCTGGTCATTGTACTTAGAGGTTTGATTGGTCATGCTGATATAAGAACATTGATTTTCAGTTTTTAATAAAGTAAAAATATAGTGTGATGTAGAAACTATATTAAGTAGAGACAATGACCATTAGTCCCTTCATGGATAGAAAAAATATATACTCATGAAATAATATTTTAATCCTTTTAACAATTAATAACATTTTACTAATTGATTTTACTTGACAAGTGGATGTAGAAAATGTAAGTTGTACCAACAACCCAACAAGTTTATTAAAACCTCTTTTCTCGGAGGATAAAATGAAGTCTCAAAGATTTAAACTCACCTTTTTTATTATTTCATTGTTTTTATTTTGTTCATGTTATGCTCAGAAACAATTTAAGATAGTTTCACTTGCACCGAACTGGACGAACATTGTTGCTTCAGTAAAAGGAACAGATGATTTAGTGGCAGTTACTAGATACTGCATTTTCCCAGATTCAATTCCAAGATTGGTAAAGGAAGGTAAGCTTGAAATCATCGGCGGTTTTGCAGATATCAATCTTGAAAAAGTCAGATCATTAAAGCCCGATCTGATACTCACCTGTACTGGGATGCAAATAAAGTATAGAGATTTATTCAAGAAAGAAGGGTTCAATGTTATTCACATGGAGGAAACAAGTTTAGATGAAGTTTATAGTAAAATATTGGAATTTGGTAAGGTAATTCAAAAAGATTTAGATGCAGAAAAATTAGTTAACGAGATAAAAATAAATCTTAATAATATTTCATTAAAATATAAAGACGTAAATAAAGTTAGTGTGTATTATGAAATAAATTATTTCTATAAATGTGTCCCGGGCAAGGATTCTTATATAACAGAATTAATAAAAGCTGTTGGAGGGGATCCAATATTCTGTGATCGCCCTGGAATTGCACCGAAGGTTTCGTGGGATGAAGTAGTAAAAGCTAATCCGGATGTTATTCTAATTCCGATTTGGAATAATGCAGGGGGGCCATACTTCGAAGGAGAGAAAGTCGGTTGGGGTACAACTACACCTTATGAAATTGCCCATCGTGAAGGAGCTCAAAATGTCAATGCTGTAAAAGCAGGGAAGGTTCGTTACATAAATTCTGCTAAAACAAAACAAGCCGGACCACAAATACCGATAGCAGCTGATCTATTTGGAAAAACTATTCATGCCCCAGGCGACCTCGATCTGTTAAAGATGAACACAGTACCCGAGAATATGGAAACAACATTTTCGCAATTACTGGAATACTTACCTCTCTACAATTATGCAGCAATGAATATATACTACAATTCTTTCACAAATTAAGATTGGAATTAGCGTTATGGAAATAAATCGAAAAAGTGCTTTGCCCCTCTATTACCAGCTGAAAGAGATAATAAAAGAGGATGTTGATGTTGGCAAGTACAAACCGGGAGAGAAAATTCCGTCCGAGAATGAATTGTGCGACATTCTAAGTATCAGCAGGAACACTGCTAAACAGGCTATTGCCGATCTTGTCTCAGAAGGAATATTATATCGAGTTCAAGGCAAAGGAACATTCGTTGCTGAGAAAAAAATCTTTAAAGGTTTAACAGATGCTTTCAGCTTCTCTTCGGAATTCAAAATGAACGGCAGTAAATTGAAAACCAAAGTGATCTTTGCTGAAAAAATTTCAGAAACAAAAGAGACACTTGAATATCTGAAGCTTAAAGAAAGTAAAGAGTTGTTCAGGATCCAGAGACTTAGAGTTCTGAATAATGTTCCTGTCGCATTGCAGACTTCTTATATACCAAAGTTCTTTTGTCCAAATCTTTTGAAATATGATTTATCGGAAAATTCTTTGTTCGATATTCTCAAAGAGCATTACAATCTATCGTTAAGTTATTTCACCGAAAATCTTACATGTGTAAGAGCAGACCGTTATGAAGCAGAACTTTTGAAGATCAAAAAAGGATCGCCTTTATTTCTCTTAACAAGAAAAACTTTTAATAAGAATGATGAAATTGTTGAAGTAGCCCGATCATTTATGCCTGGAGATAGAAGCGAATTTTATTTCCGCCACGGCGAGGGCATGAGCATTGAATTAAATCATATTATGGAATGATTAATAAATGGCCATCGTTCCAATACCGCCTGAAGAAATAAATATTGATTATCAAAAAATATTTTGGTCATCAAAAAGAATAGCTCGCATGGCAATTTTCATCGCTTTAAGCTCAGTTGGTGCAATGATAAAAGTACCAAGTCCTACAGGGACAGTAGCACTTGATGCGGCATTTGCATTTTTCTCTGCGATCACTTTCGGCTGGCGTGAAGGTGCCATCGTTGCAGCACTCGGCCATATGCTAACAGCATTAACGACTGGATTCCCGTTGAGTTTCCCTATTCATCTATATATCGCTGTGCAAATGTCGGTATGGGTTTCGGCTTTCGAATTTGTAGCAAAAAAAATTCACCTATGGGTTGGTGCGTTAGTAGCGGTATTTCTTAATGGGCCTGTATCATCTTTACTTGTGATGCCGATTGGTGGTGTCGGACTCACGACTGCATTAATAATACCGCTTACTATTGCAGCAAGCATAAATATATTCATAGCAATCACCGCTTATTTAATCATTAGTAAAAGTAAAATGGTTTAGTAAATGATTTCAGATCTACTCTTTGAAAAATATATAGCTCTTAAAGAACAAAATAATAGCGAAGCATTTAAAACGCGGAGTGTTAGAGATCTATTAGTTACCGAACTGACAGAAAACTTTTGGATGGTTATTACTTGCGATTCCGACGGCGGGATCGGCCCTAAGAAACATGACACTGTATTTTCGCCGGCTTATGATTTGGGACGTTTAGCTGCCAGGGTCCCAATCATGGAAATGCTTTCATCAGGAGCTCTTCCTGTTTTAGTTGTTGATACTCTTTGTGTTGAAATGGATCCCGTTGGTAAAGAAATAATTCGCGGTGTAAGAGATGAAGTCACCGAAGCAGGATTGAATGGCGACCTTGTGGTTACAGGAAGTACTGAAGATAATGTTGTTACTTATCAAACCGGGGTTGGTGTAACTGCAGTTGGATTTGTTGAAAAGAAAGATTTTAGACCGGGGAAAAGTTTAATAGACGATCTTGTTGTTTGTCTTGGCATCCCCAAATCTGCGCCCGAGCATAAAGTACATTATGCCGATAATGGAATTGCAAACACCAAACTTGTCAAACAATTAAATGCATTAGAGTTCATTCATGATATACTACCAGTTGGTTCTAAAGGGATCGCCCATGAGTTTAGAGAGCTTGCGAAGAGTGCCGGTTTTTCTCCTTTCTGTTATGACGGAATAAATTTAGATGTTACAAAATCCGGCGGACCATCTACATGCTGTATCATTTCCTTACAAAAAAACAGATTGGATCTTTTAAAAGATAAAATAGATAAACCGATTACAGTAATTGGTGAGTTGAGGAAACATTAAATGTTTGAAGTACTTGAAAGAGGTTCACTTAAAGTTGATCTCTTACGATTTAAATATAAAAATTGTCTTACAGATATTTTTAGCTCTCTCAATTTTAAAATTGAAAAAGGAGAATTTATCGGGCTAATGGGAAGAACTGGAGCAGGAAAAACTACAACAATGATGCTCTTAAACGGTTTGATCCCGCATTTTCTTGAAGGTGATTTCGAAGGTAATGTAATTGCCAATACTATGAATACCCAGAGATATCGTGTCCAAACAATGGCACGTTTTATTGGATTAGTTCTGCAGGATCCCGAAACACAAATTTTTGGGATAACTGTTGAGCAAGATGTTGCATTTGGTCCTTCCAATCTCGCATTTGAAAAAGAAAAGATACGTAAAGTTGTTGGTAAATCACTAAAAGCAGTTGGGCTTGAAGGTTACGAGAAACGAATGACATCAGAATTATCTGGAGGAGAAAAACAAAGACTTGCAATTGCCGGAGTACTTGCAATGGAACCGGAGATTTTAGTTCTTGATGAACCAACTTCCGAGTTAGACCCTGCAGGGAAAGAAGAAATATATAAACTTTTATCAGGTTTGAAGAAAAAAGGCGACGTAACAATTTTAATCTCCGGTCATGATACTGAAGAGATGTTAGAATACGCTGATAGGATAATCGTTTTAGACAACGGGCAAAAAATTTGGGAAGGACGACCAACAGTTTTATTTAAGAATGTAGTCCTCACAAAAAAAATCGGTATCCGTCCTCCTGAAGTTGCTGAAATAGGAAACTGTCTAAAAGAGTGTGGCCTCTTAGACCAAGATTCTGTCTTTACCAATAGAAATGAATTTCTGCAATTCACAAAGAATAATTTATCGTCTTTCAAAACATCTGATAACGGTTCGGGAAAAGGTCACTCAGTAAGCAATGATTCTATTGCGATCGAAACGAAAGATTTGTCATTTAATTATCAGCAAAAAAAATCTGCATTAAATGAATTGAATATAAAAATTCATAAAGGAGAATTTGTTGCATTAATAGGCAAGAACGGCGCCGGTAAAACAACTTTTTCAAAACAACTAAACGGATTATTACGACCTACAAAAGGGACTGTTTTTATAAACGGAAACGATATTAGTCAGCTTACAACAGCGCAATTGAGTAAAGAAGTCGGTTATGTTTTTCAGAATCCGGATCATCAAATTTTTTCAGCGACAGTTTACGAAGAAGTCGAGTTCGGATTGAAGAAAATGAATTTATCAGAAAAAATAAGATCAACTAGAATAAATAGTGCATTAGAATTTGTCGGATTAGAAAAATTTACAAAACGCCATCCGTTTACGCTTGGAAAAGGAGAAAGACAAAAATTAGCTTTTGCTACAGTACTTGTAATGGAGCCGAAGATTTTAATTATTGATGAACCGACCACAGGACAAGACTGGGACGGAACAAATAAAATGATGAGGATGCTTGATAAACTTCATATGAAAGGGCATACAATTTTAATGATCACTCACAACATGATTCTTGCTGCAGAATATGCAGATCGAGTAATAGTTTTTTCAAACAGTAAAGTTCTGCTCGACGGTCCTCCTGAAAAAGTTTTTTATGAATCTGAAATTTTAAAATCTGCATCAATAACAGCACCCGATTGTGTAATTCTTGCCGCAGAGTTAAGAGATACTGGTTACAAAAATTATCCTGTTACAATAAATAAATTACAAAATGACTTATTGGAACAATTAGCCTGGAAAGGAAATGTTAATTGAGTATTACCCATCGGAAAGTTACGTCCATAAGTTAGATGTTAGGACTAAAGCGTTAGGATTTTTGGTATTTACAATCATATCGTTTGTATTCCTTTCGCCGGTAATTAATTTATTAATTGTTCTATGCGCTTGCGTAATACTTTTTACCATTGGTACACCATCCACGGGAATAAAAAAAATAATTAAACCGCTTCTTCCGATTTTTATTTTAATGCTCTTGATTACAGGATTTACTTACCCGGCATCTAATTTCATTTCGGAAGAAAATCAGAGAACACTCTTCTCGTTGTGGTCAATTCCATTTACACTCGGCGGATTTTTATACGGCATTACTTTAGTTTTAAGAATTTTAATTATGGTAATCACATCCACAATTGTAACATACACAACACCAATCGAAGATATTTTACAACTGTTAAAGAAGATAAAGATTCCGCATCAATTCGCTTTTATTATCGCTACCGGAATAAGATTTATCCCTACGATGCAGAAAAAATCCGAGATGATTCAAGAAGCACAAAAAGCAAGGGGAGCTGAGATCGGAACAGGCGGATTTATTAAAAGCATCGGCTCTTATATAACGGTGCTAATTCCATTGATTGTTGATTCGCTAAGAATGTCGGATAATCTTGCAATTGCTATGCTTAATAGAGGGTTTGGTGCAATGAAGACAACAACGGATCTAAATGAAATAAAAATGAGAGGAAGAGATTATCTGATTTGTTTCGGCGAAGTGATATTAATTGCTTTTGCTTTCTGGCTCAGATCCAAAAACATCGGAGTGTTATAATGATAAATGAAACATTACCAAAAGAGGAAATAAGTAAAACAAAACGGCAGATGATTTTCAAAAAAGTTTACGGGACTTTATTGGGTGTTGCTTACGGTGATGCAATGGGAATGCCTACTTCTTTAATGAATCCGATCATGATTAGAAAAATGTTTCCCGAAAGAATTACCCAATTACTTCCTGCGCCAATAGGTCATGTAATTCATAACGGAATGAAAGCAGGACAAATTACAGACGATACTCAACAAACGTTATTGCTTGTTGATCTTTTTCTTGAAGAGAAAAAATTTACTAAAGAAGGTGTTGCAAAAAAATTATTGAAGTGGGCTAAAAGCCTAAATGCTTTTGAAACGTTGATTCTAGGACCAAGTTCGTTAAGAGCATTAAAGATGATTGATTCAGGGGTTTCTATTGATGAAGCAGGCTGGATGGGTGATACCAACGGTGCTGCAATGAAAATATCCCCGGCTGGAATTGTTAATCCAGGAGACTATGACGCAGTTGTAAAAGATGTTGCAGAGATCTGTATACCGACTCATAATACAAACATAGCAATAGCAGGTGCCTCAGCAGTTGCTTGTGCTGTCTCTGCAGGAATGGTGAGCGAAAATTTGGAAACTATAATAGACGCATTTATGTACGGCGCGGAAGAAGGAATGAAGTTAGGTAACCAATGGTACGGAGCTTCAATAATAAAACGTGCAGAGCATGCACTGGGAATTATCCGTTCGGGAAAATCCGAAGAAGAGATATGGCAAGACTTGTATGATTATATCGGTGCAGGCGTAGCAATGTCAGAATCTGTTCCTTTGGCTTTAGCACTTGTTGTTTATTACGATGGAGATCCGCTGAAGACTATAGAAGCAGCTGCGAATTTAGGCGGTGACTGCGATACAATCGGTGCTATTGCCGGAAGTATTGCCGGTGCGTTTTCAGGTTCGGATGTTTTTCCAAATGAAATTATTGAGCGTTTGAGCAAAGTTAATAACATTGATCTAAAAAACTACGCAGAAAGGTTAACAGAAATATTAGTCAGCAAATAGAAACAATTTGTTCAACCAAATATAAATAGTTTACATGGAGACGGATTATATGTCAACACAGAAAATCAGTCTTAAAAATTTTCTTTTGGTTATGATTATTTTCATCATTGTCTCCGCATTTGATTTATTCCCGCAAAAAAAAGAAATATTAATTCCTAAAACCTCTCAGCAAGTTATTTACGGAAAGATTACAGATCAATACGGTAAACCGTTGATTGCCCAAGTGCAAGTCTGGTATTATCCGTTAACCAAAGTTGTTATGCCGTTCGGAGATAAAGTTCAAGGAAGGACGGACAACTTAATTCAAATGGCATATTCTACCAAGGATGGATACTATTCTGTAAAAGTTCCTGCCGATACAATTGTTTTAATAATTACGAAGGGACCGGAATGGAGTTTGGTAAAAGAAAAATTTGCCATAAAAGAAAAAGAGTTTAACGGAATCGAATACAATGTTTCATTAAAAAAATTATATGACATAAGTAAACTTGGTTGGTTTTCAGGCGACACTCATCATCATAGTATTTACAGCGACGGACATCAGAATCCTTCGGAAATAGCTCAAGCGATGAAAGGCGTTGGTTTATCATGGGGAATGCTTACAGATCATAACTCGGATACCGGGAAAAAAGAATGGCTCGGAAATAAAACACAAGATTTTATTCCTATTGCCGGTTGTGAAATATCTACGGAAGCTTCGATGTCATCTATTGAAAATGGCTACGGACATCTCAACCAAACATTTATTAATAGAATGAACGGGAAAAATGTTGACAATCCGAATATTTGGGCGCGGGCAATTTTCGACGACAGCAAAGATGTACAAAATATGATTGATCTTACTCATCAACAGAACGGATTGATAGCGGTGAATCATCCGTTTCAAGCTTGGGACTGGGCAGGAAGATATAAATCATGGGGCAAAATAAAATACTTAGATGCTATTGAAGTATGGAACGGTGAACCGCCTCATTCATTTACTTATAATGATTGGGATACTGCACATACTAACATAAATACGCTCGCTGTTCATGCGTGGTTCTCATATTTAAATGAGGGGAACAAAATTTCCGGAATCGCCGGGTCGGACTGTCATGATATTTATGGAACGACTTCTTATCCCTAAGGAGAACATTACTGGACAATTACGACTGGTAATCCAAGAACGTATGCCTATTGCGGAAAATTATCAGAGACAAATATTAAATCTGCAATTAAGAAAGGAAATTTATTTCTTACTTCAAACTTCGGTCCTCTTCTTTTATTAACTGTAAATGGAAAAATTCCAGGTGATGTAATAAGAACAACGAGTGATGGAAAAATCAAGATCAGTGTTAATGTTTTGGCAAATCAACAACTCTTAAAAACCGAAGATGGCGTTAGAATAATTTTTAACGGAGAAACAATTAAGAAGTTTACAACAGATGTTTCCTATATCTACAGCGATAGCACCACTATTATATTAGATAAAGACGGCTGGATTCTAGCAGAAGCATTCGGGCAATGGCCGATGTATTCTATAACTAATCCTGTATTTATTGATCTGCCTCCATACGGAGATTTTATAAAAACCAAATGGATAGATCCTGCTGAAGCTACAGAGTGGAATCAATTTCGACAGCATCCTGGAATTAATCTCTTAAACGGACCTACAAGCTGGAAAGACACAAAGGATTCTGCTATTAATATAAAAACTAAACAGCAACCCAACTAAACCAAGACAGGAGGATGTAATGAAAAGTACGAAACTATTTCTAACTTTTTTACTTGTGGCTTTTGTTTTTGGAGGATTAATATTTGCTCAAGAGACAAAAGAAGAAGTAAAGACTAACAAAGAAGTTGTCTCAGCGCAATCATTATCCAAAGAAACAAACGCAGAAGATATGGCTGAAGCTCTAAAAGCAATTCCGGGTGTCTATATTCGTTCCGGCCAAATTAATATTCGCGATGCAACTTCGAACAAGATTTTAATTTTAATGGATGGGCAAAGAATGAATAATGCTCAAAGCGGCGGATATGATGTTACCACTATTCCAATTGATGCTATTGAGACAGTTGAAGTTCTACGTGGAGGGAATTCGGCTCGTTACGGCGCTGATGCAGTAGGTGGTGTTGTAAATTTCATAACAAAAAAAGCAAAAGAAGTATCAAAAATGGATATTGGTTTAAGAGCTACTTACGGATCATTCAATTCTCAATTTTATAATGTTTATACTTCAAATACAGTGAATGATTTCAATTATTATCTGTCATACAAACGAAGACAGAGCGACGGAGATTTTAAGTATATTGACTTCTATGGTCTAGAACAAACAAGACAGAATAATTATTCTAAAGGGGACGATGGTCTTGTAAAAGTTGGTTATAAATTACAAGAAAATTCAAATTTACTTTTCACGGGACAATTAGGACAATCAGAAATTGGTTCCCCTGGCAGTGTAAAAGGACTGAAAAATTTTGCAAGTGTGACACCTCATGCAATTACCCGAACAAATAATTCATATTTTAATCTTAATTACAGTACGAAAGAAATATTTGGGAAAGCTGATCTTAATGCCAATGGTTATTATCAATATTTCAGAACAAGGTATGACGACCCTGATACCTGGGGTGGGCCAACAAAAAGTGATCATAAAGTCAATGCATATGGATTAGAATTATCTCAAAATAATTCCCTCAGTGATTTGATTAGCCTAACCTATGGTTATGCATATCGTCATGATAATGCAAACAGCACATCTGTTGGTGATAAAAACCGCAGTACTCATAGTGCACATCTTTCTACCAACATTGGTTTTAAGAATGTAGAATTCCTTTTCGATAATATTTCTATTGTTCCTGCCGTTCGTTATGATGCTTCTTCTGATTTCGATAAAGTATTTAGTCCGAAGATTAGTTTTATGCTTGCAAGTACAGATGCTTATGCATTTAATATTAGCACTCACTGGAGTAAATCATACAGAGCACCAACATTTAATGATTTATGGTGGCCGGAAGATGCATACACTGTCGGAAATCCAAATGTAAAACCAGAATACGGTACAACCATCGAATTAGGTTACGGCATTACTTTACCATTTATCAATACGCAGATAAGAATGAATTATTTCAATAGTGATATAACTGATCAAATTATCTGGGCCCCAAGAGCATCGGATAACAAATGGATGCCTACAAACGTAGATAGATCACTTACAAGCGGACTTGAGTCATATATTGGAGTAAAATTCTTTGAAAGCAAATTAAAAGTTGAGGTTAATCATACCTATATGGATGCTCGGGATAAAAGCGGAAAAACCAATGATGGCAAACTATTAATCTATCGTCCATTTCATAAAATTGATTTTAACACAGCACTCACTATAGACATTTTTGAGGTTAATGTTAATTATCAATTCCTCAGTGCTCGTTATGTGAATACAACAAATACTGCGGCTTTACCCGATGTCAGCCGATGGAATATGAATGTTGGAGCTAATCCTAATTTATTTGATTTGAAGTGGATGGTGAGACTGGATGTAAATAATTTATTTAATAAGGATTATCGTTTGAACGATGGTTATCCATTACCGGGCAGAGAAATAAGAATGACTATAGGATTAAGCTTGCGGTAACATTAAATATGGTTACAATTTAATTCAACTGAAATGCACGGTGAAATATTCCGTGCATTTCTCTTGTTTTAATTTACGTTTTATGTAAAATGAAAACTAAGATGAGGAAAAAGAAATGAAAGCCTCAATCATAAAAATCACCATAATATTTTTATCCATTCTTATTTGTAGTCAGTCGCTTGCACAGAATGGTAATTCAATTAGCGGTACAGTCAAGGATGAGAAAACAGGAGAGGTACTTTTAGGTGCGAATGTTTATCTGAAAGGAACGCATATAGGCAGTGCTGCCAACGAATACGGAACCTACTCGGTAACACAAGTACCTGCCGGTAAATGGACTGTTGTTTGCAGTATGCTGAATTATGTTAAACAAGAACGTGAAATAAATATTGGTGGAGACACCAATATAACAATTGACTTTTTACTGAAGAATGATGAATTAACTTTTTCCGAAGTTGTAATTACAGCAACCCGTAATGAAGCGCTCGTCACTTCTATTTCGGTTGCTACCGAAGTATTAACAACAGCAAAACTTGCAGAGTCGAATGCAAAAAATGTCGGCGAGGCCCTTTCTTCAATCGGTGGATCATTAATAAAATCTTACGGGGCTTTGGGTTCATTAGAATCTATTTCGCTCCGCGGCTCAACCGATTCTCAAGTTTTAGTTTTAATTGATGGTCAACGTTTGAACAATGCCCAACAGGCTTCCGTGGATATGAGTACGATCCCAATTGATTTGATTGAACGGATTGAAGTTGTTAAAGGCGGTCACGCTGCGTTGTATGGAAGCGATGCTGTAGGAGGAGTAATAAATATTATAACCAAATCTATGGCGAAAAAAAATCTTCTGAACTACAGGGCAAATGGGACATTCGGTTCATTCAGTACGCGAGTATATGATGCCTCAGTCGGACAGGGTATTGGCAATTTCGATTACTTTGCATCGTATAATAGAACTCAATCCGATGGAAATTTTGAATACGTGAATAAGAAGGGAATTAAAACAAATTTGATTAATGCTGATACGAAATCGGATAACATTTTTTTGAAAGCGGGTTATTCCTTTTATGATCATTCGCGCCTATCGGCATTTCATAAATATCGTGAATCGAATAACGGTTCGCCCGGTTCTGTGGATTATCCTAATTTGACAGCGAGAAATAAAATAATCAATAACCATACGAGTCTGACTTATGAAGGACTCACATTTGGTCCCTTTGCTTTCAATCTCAATACTTATTTGATGAAAGATGAACATTTCTATATTAATCCGGAAGCATATGGTGGTATTGAAGTAAGCATGTATAATAGCCAAGCATTAGGTGCCTTGTTACAAGTATTTACTGATCTCAATGAATATGGCCTGCTCTCTTATGGATACGAATTCCGGCAGGATGATCTTCAAAGTAAACGATTGGTTAAGGATATTGAAATACCGTTCATCGGTAATCATTTACGAAATGTTCACAGTTTTTATTTTCAAAATGATTGGAGTTATAATGTTGATCAGCTATGGAAATTAACCGTTGTGCCGGCTGTGCGTCTTGATAGTTATCCCGAATCGGGAATCGGTTCTCAATTTTCTCCTAAAGTAGGAATAACTTTAAGTCGTAACGATGAATGGCGCGGGTCAATTAGAGGAAATATCGGAAGAGTCTTCAGAGCCCCTACTTATAATGATCTTTACTGGCCGGAAGATACGTGGACAGTTGGTAATCCGAACTTAAGACCTGAAAAAGGTATTACTTATGATTTCGGATTTATTGCTCAATTTGTTACAATGGGCAGTTGGAGTATAGAGGCAACATATTTTGCAAGCAAGCTCGAAGATTTAATCCTGTGGGCTTCAACCACTGCTAAATGGACACCGACAAATGTTGCCAAAGCAAGTATCACCGGTATTGAATCAAAAATTACCTGGAGAGGATTTGATAATGTGTTAAAGATTCAAGGATCGTACACTTATATGAGTGCAAAAGATGATAGTGAGAATCTAACAACATCCGGGAAATATTTAATCTACAGACCAAAAGATAAATTCGATTTTTTATTCAATATAAATTATGGAATAGCTTCTCTAAATCTCTTCTATGATTATGTCGGAAAAAGGTTTCATGATGCCGATAATAAAATTGAAATGGACAGCTATAGTTTGATTAATGCAAACATTGGTCTCACTCCAAATCTTTTTGGCGTTAATTTTAATTTCAGGTTGGAGGTGAACAATCTTGGTGACAAAGAATTACAGATTATCAAAGGATCTCCGGTACCCGGAAGAGAAATTAGATTCTCGGTCGGTCTAGGCGGATCTATTACCGGTCTAAATTAATTTTACTTTTACTGAACTGAAGGGGATAATTATGGAAAATGATTTTGTTGTACGAGATATTAGTCTTGCTTCGAAAGGAAATCAATTAATAGAATGGGTATCTAAGTGGATGCCCGTTCTTGATAATTTATATCAGCAGTATAAAACTGAAAATGTTTTTAGGAATAAAAAAGTAGCATTGTGTATCCATCTTGAAGCAAAGACAGCCTATCTAGCATTAACAATAAAAAAATTAGGTGCAGAAGTTTGGGTTACCAGCAGCAATCCATTATCAGCAAAAGATGAAGTGGCTGCAGCACTTGCGAAAAACGGGGTTCATGTCTATGCAAAACATGCCGCAAGCAAAGATGAGTATTGGTCTTTTCTTGGATCAATACTAAAAAATAATATGGATGTAACGGTTGATGACGGCGGTGATATTTGTGAATATTTACATACTCATCCGGAATACGGCAAAAATCTAAAAGGAATTTGTGAAGAGACAACGACAGGTGTTAACCGTTTAAAAGAATTGGAAAAATCCGGTAAACTACTTTATCCCTCCATTGCGGTTAATGATGCAAAATCCAAACACCTTTTTGATAACAGGTATGGTACAGGCCAGTCTACGTGGACTGCAATTACTCAATTAACAAATATGAATATAGCAGGTAAGGCTGTTGTTGTAGCCGGTTACGGATGGGTTGGTCGGGGTGTAGCAGCACGAGCACAGGGCATGGGGGCAGAAGTAATTATAACTGAAATTGATCCGTGGAAAGCTCTTGAAGCAAGAATGGATGGACATCGTGTAATGACTATGTTAGATGCTTCTTTTTTGGGAGACTTTTTTGTAACTACAACTGGTTTCAGTAATATTATTAGAATGGAACATATCGAGCGTATGAAGAACGGTGCCTTCTTATCAAATGCAGGCCATTTCGATTTTGAAATTGATATTCCATCCTTGAAGAAAGAAGCAAAATCATTTAAAGTTGTACGCGATGAAGTTGAAGAATATATTCTGCCTAACGAAAAGAAAGTTTATGTTCTTGCACGTGGAGGAATAATTAATATTGCCGGAGGACTTGGACATCCTGCAGATATTATGGATCTATCATTCTCAGTACAATTGGGATGTCTTCATTTTTTACTCTCAACTAAAGATTTGGTGCCAAAGGTTTATAAAGTTCCAACTGAGATTGACAGACTTGTTACTGAAGAAAAATTAAAAGTGGAAGGGATTACAATAGACAAATAATCATACAGAGGTTTTGCTATGGACTTATCAAGAGTATTTAACGTTTTGGGAATTCCGATTTTAATGCTGATGGCATGGCTTGTCTCAACAAATAGAAAAGTTGTTAACTGGCGCGTTATCATTTGGGGTCTTGGAATTGAATTAATCTTTGCATTGTTTGTATTTGTTCTACCGGTTGGCACGCAAGCTTTTCTCGTTGTAAATAATATTGTTAATAGTGTTCTTGATAGCGCAACTTACGGGACACAATTTGTATTCGGAAGATTAGCGTTAGGACCGGGAACAATCTCTCCATCAGGTGAAACCTCCCTTGGTTTTATTTTAGCTTTTCAGGGGCTAGCAGTTATTATTTTCTTTGCCGCTCTTGTTGGTGTACTTTACTACACCGGAATTATGAGCAGAATCATCAGACTGTTTTCTTATGTCTTCTCTAAACTGATGAGAATAAGCGGCGCAGAGTCGTTATGTGCATCGTCAAGTGTATTTGTAGGCGTTGAAGCTGGATTAATAATTAAACCTTACTTAAGTAGAATGACCCGTTCCGAATTAAATACAATTCTTACGGCGGGAATGGCGACTATCGCATCAAGTATGTTAGCCGCATACATTATGATTTTGAAAGGCACCTTTCCTACAATTGCAGGACATCTTGTATCGGCATCTATCATGAATATTCCGGCGGCAATTATCATGTCGAAAATTCTTTGCCCTGAAACCGATACTCCCGAAACAGTCGGACAGCAAGTTAAATTATCATACGAAAGAGAAAGCAGTTTATTTGAGGCAATCATTAATAATGCTAACTCAGGAGTAAAATTGGTTGTAGGAATTGGAACACTTCTGCTTGCGGTTCTCGGTTTAATGGCATTGGCAGATAAAATTTTTGTTTTGGTAGGAACTCAGTTAAATAGTTGGTTCTCAATTAACGTTGATTGGACCTTGAAAGGTTTACTTGGATATTTGTTCTACCCCTTTACTCTTGTGATTGGAGTTCCATTTAACGATGCAATTCCCGCTGCTAAGTTAATCGGCGAGCGGTTGATTCTTACTGAAGTAACTGCTTTTCAGGATCTGGCAACCCAATTTTCTTCTGCGACACCAATTTCTCCGCGTGCGGCAGTAATGGTTACTTATGCTTTAACCGGTTTTGCACATGTTGCATCTGTTGCTATCTATGTTGGCGGTTACATAGCACTTGCACCTAATAAGATGAAAGATATGACTTCACTTGGTTTTCGTGCATTATTGGGTGCAACTCTTGCATGCTTATTAACAGCTTGCTTTGCCGGTTTATTTTTCAGTAACAATTCGATCTTGTTAGGTCAATAAATTGAAGAAAGAAAATATTCCGGAAATAATTAGAAGAATGCCTAAGGTAGAATTGCATCTTCATTTGGAAGGTGCATTTACCTTTGAATTTTTATTCGGTTTGATAAAAAAATATGATGAACAAGAAGTAAAAAGTATTGATGAACTTAAGCAGAAATTTATTCTCAAGGACTTTCAGCATTTTATAGAGATGTGGTTTTGGAAAAATAAATTTTTTAGAACAGCCGAAGACTTTGAAGAATCAACTTACCAAACAATTAAAAACCTTTCTTTACAAAATGTAATCTACTCAGAAGCATTTTTCTCACCATGGGATTTTAAGCTTAGTGGATTAACAGTTGAAGCAATTACTGAAGCGACAATTTCCGGTATTAGAAGAGCTGAATCTGAATATCCGATCAAATGCGGGTTAATTGTTGACATTGTTCGTGATCACGGCTCAGATACAGCAATGAATAGATTGAATCAAATTACACCTTACTTGAATAAAGGAATTATTGGATTAGGATTAGGCGGGAATGAGAGAGACTTTCCTGCTTCCGATTTTAAGGAAGTTTTTAGAGAAGCCCGAAAACGTGGATTCAGATTAACTGCACATGCGGGTGAAGCTGCCGGTCCGGAATCAGTTTGGTCGGCAATAATAGACTTACAAGCAGAACGGATCGGGCATGGTGTAAGAGCAGTTGAGGATCCTCATTTAGTAGATTACTTAATTAAAAAAGAAATTCCTTTAGAAATTTGTGTTACTAGTAATATTAAAACTAAAGTTTTCCCGTCTATTCAAAATCACCCGTTCAATACTTTTTTTAAGAAAGATGTGAAAGTAACTATCAACTCAGATGACCCGCCGATGTTTGGAAGTGATATTACTAACGAACTCGAGTTAATCTGTTCTGAGTATAATTATTCCGACAATGAACTTGAGAAATTAACTTCTACCGCTGTTGATGTGAGTTTTCTTTCAAATAACGAGAAAAAAAAATATTCCAATTTGATTAAATCGTTTTGGGAAGAAAGGAATATTAGTTTATAAAGTTGACACTTATTTGATGTGAATAAAAAAATTAATAAAAGAAAAACTTTTGAATGTATAAAACCCCGGTGACATATAAGCAGTTTTTCCCAACAGATTTTGGAATAAAAAACGCATAAATTAAAAATATTTTCTAAATTTATTATAAAACTGTCCAGTTACTGTTCATGCGCATATCATTAATAATTTGGTTGAGTATATAGTTTTCTATACTAAGACGTGCTCTTTCACTGGATTGGAGAGTTCAGGTTTGATCCCTTAGAGAGCAACTAAAATTTAAGTCTTGTAATTGAATAAGTTGCAAGACTTTTTTATTGTTGATCCATGATTAAATTATTTAAAATCATTTCTTCAAATTATCAACTAAAGAGCTTTATTATAATTCTTTTCTTAATTGCTCAGTCACAAAATTTCGCTCAGAACAAAATTCGTTGTGTGTATTGCCAACAAGAAGTAAATAATAAATATATTCTTGTAGATGGTAAGGCCTATCATCCCGAACACTTTTTATGTAAAGAATGCAATAGACCAATCAATGGTAATTTTGTGAGAAAAGACGGAAGCTATTATCATCCCGACTGTTATATTATCGCTGAAAGATTAATTTGTGATTATTGTAAAAAGGCACTTAATGAAGAATATGTTGTAAATGAAAATAAAAAATATCATAAGTCGTGCTATGAAAATTATATTCTTCCTAAGTGTGCCGTATGTAGTATGCCATTAAAAGGGGAGTATTATGAAGATATTTATCAAAATAAATATCATCCATACCATAGAAATGAATTGCACCAATGTGATTGTTGTAATAGAATTATTTGTCAATCCATTACAAATGGCGGTCAAGATTATTCGGATGGCAGACACATTTGTAATAAATGTTATGCAACAGCAGTGTTTGACCCAAAACAGTTGGCAAAACTTTTGACTAAAGTTTCAGAACGTCTATCAAGTATTGGTATAAAATTTAATTTGAAGAATATAAAAATAGTTGGTCTTGATAGAAATGTTCTCAGGAATAAAGCAAAAGACTATAATGAAAACACCCAAGGTTATTGTGATTCAAAATCGTTAAATAAATACATTGATGATAAATTAGTTGCTCAAACGACATATCACAACATTTATGTATTAAACGGGATGTCTTCTATTGTTACAGAATCGATTATTGCCCACGAACTAATGCATTCGTGGATTTATGAAAATACTAAGAATAATTTTTCTCAAAAGATAAATGAAGGCAGTTGTAATTATGCTTCGTACCTTTATCTGAAATCGCTAAATCAAAATTCTGCTTTGGAACAAATTAAGTTGCTTGAAACTGATCCTGATGCAATTTATGGAAAGGGATTTTTTGAGATTCGTCAAAGATTTGAGAATAAATCAGTATATGATTTTCTAACTTTTCTTAGATACTAATTTGAATTAATGCTTTTTATGAAGATAAGAAATAATTCTGCACTTTTAATTGTGAATTTCTCCAACGATATTTTATAGGAAGCTGACTTTCTATACCGTAGTTATACTGTAAAAAAACCATTATACTACCATCAATCTCATTAAAAGTTTTCGAAATGACCAATTTTAACATTTTTTTAGTTGGAGGATTCATCAAAACTCTAAAAGAATTACAGTAGTTCTACTGAGGTAGAAGACTGAAAGCTTTGTAAATTTATTATATATGAATCAAACCACAAAAATAATTTATATATAAATTCTGAATGAAAATTATTTTATGATAAACAAACTTAATTCCTTACCAAAATTATTAATAGTTGAAGATGATTTAGAAAATCAAAAATTTTTATATTATTTCTTAAAAAAACATTTTCGAATTGAAATTTGTGACTCAGCAGAAATGTGTTATGATTTACTATTTAAGGAACGATCAGAAATAATATTAATGGATATTTCCATTAGAGGTTACAAAAATGGATTAGATTTAACGAAAGAACTTAAAAATCATCCATTGTTCTCAAAGATCCCGATTGTCTGTTACACTGCTCATGCATATAACGAAGATAGAATAAATTCTATAGACGCCGGTTGTGATGCATATATCAGCAAACCGACAAATTATAATATTCTGCTTAATACACTTTTAAAGCTGATTCAAGAATCGAATGAAAATAAACATTTATCAATATTTGACCATAATTAGCTAACTCTGCTGTCAAAACAAGTATTAAACATTCTCATTTTTTTTCATTATAGATAATTTAGAAATGGATTTATTTACTTATAACTATTAGTTTATCAGAAGAATGTCATTGAAAAGTCTGAAGAAGGAATAGGGTATTGTTTTGTCGAAATCCTTATATATTGAATTGAAATCACTATGAATAATCTGGATAATTATATTAATCGATTCTTGACTTTTGAGAATCCGTTTTTTTTTGCGTTGATTTTAAGTGTAAGCATTATTGGTGTAATTATTTTAATCTTTTATAAAGTAGTTCTTCCGCTTCAAAAAAAATTCATTATTGAGAACCAAAGATTTTTATTAGAAAAAGCAGAATTAATGGCTCTCTTTGCTGAAATGGATCCGGAACCGTTGATTAGAACAGATACATCGGGGAATATTATCCAAACGAATGAAGCATCAAGAAAAATATTTTCCAATATCGAAGAAAAGGAGACAAAGATTAATGAAATTTTAACGTCTCTTGAAAATGAATCCGTTAACCGTACATTTATAGAAAATATCAACGGGAAAATATTCTCTGTTATTGCAAAAGTATATCCTCAACTAGGGTTCACAAATTTTTACCTTCATGATATAACACAATTAAAAAAATATGAATCTGATCTTGAGAATTACAAGAATAAATTAAAAAATTTTGCAGATAAACTTGATAAAGACTACGACGAATTGAAAAAGTTTGTTGCCGCCGAATTACATGATGATATTGGGCAAAAGTTAATAATGATTAAGCTAAAATTATCCAATCTTGAAGATTACGAAAGAGATCTAATCCAAAAAGATTTGGAAACTGTTTATCAAAGAGTAAGAGAATTATCAAGAACATTAAAATTATCTGAAGTTACTAACTTAGGTCTTAAAATTAGTATTCAGAGCTTAGTGAATTATATATCTGAAAGTTCCAGGATCAACGGATCATTTGAATTTCTAGGCAAAGAGGAAAAACTCAATTCCGAGTTGGAAATATGTATATATCGAGTTATTCAGGAATCATTGAATAATATTATTAAACATTCCCATGCAAATGAATTTTCTGTGCAGTTAGAGTTAAATGAAAAATTTGTTAATATTATTGTATCAGATAATGGTGTTGGCATTCCCGAAGATTACTTTGATGCTCAAGAGTTCAAAAGTACAGGGACAGGTCTCTTTAGTATTAAAGAAAGAATTGAAAAATTACACGGAAAATTAAAAATAAATTCAAATCAAAATGAGGGGACGGTACTAGTTATTAAACTTCCTAAAGAAGGTGCTGTTCATGCGAAAAATAAGATTGCTGTTAGCTGACGATCATAATATTCTAAGACAGGGATTGGTAAATATATTAGAAAAATATGATGACTTCTGTGTTGTTGCAGAAGCCGAAGACGGATATAGTATGATAAATAAATATTTTAATTTTAGTCCTGATGTAGTTTTATGTGATATTGAAATGCCAGGAATGAACGGACTTGAAGCCGCACAAGAAATATTGGAAAGAGATACAAATGCAAAGATCATTTTTTTATCCATGCACAATACTGATGAATATATTTATAAGATTCTTCAAATTAATGCTTCCGGTTTAATTCCCAAAGAAATAATTAAAAATGAATTAGTAGCTTCTATTCGGGCTGTAGCCAAAGGTGAAAAATATTTTATGGGGAAGTCAGAACAAGAAGTTGAAAAGATTAAAGCAAGATTCAGCAATTTGAAAGGCGTATATGAAAGTAAAAAATCGTTAAACTTAAATTCGTTGGAGGAAAAAATTTTACTGCTTGTAGCAGAAGGCAAAACAAGTCAAGAGATTGCGGATATTTTACATAAAGCTAAGCGAACAATTGATTCTTCAAGAGCAATTATTATGGATAAATTAGACCTCGCAACTTTACCACAACTTATTAAGTATGCTGTACAATATTCATTTTCTCGAAAAACTAGCGACGGTATTGAGAAGAAGTAAACAAATATTTGCTAAATTATGAAAGTTTCTCAAATAATAAATTATCTTTCAATTTTGATTTGGTTAATGCCGCCGATTAAGCAGTACAAGACACAGTATTTTGCTTTTTTTGTTATTCTTGCTCTTTCCGACCCGATTCTTTTTTCGATTTATTCTGTCTTTGGGATTCAAGCCGCAAGATTTTATCCGATTTTAATTTCTTTGGTTATTATTTCCTTAAGTAATATTAAAGAACGATTTTTATGGATTGCAACTTCTATACTAATTCTAATACTTACTTATGTTTATTACCATAATCAGACAAAACTTTATATTTTTTGCATTATTTTGATTTCAATTGTTTTGTATCAGATTGTTAGTAAACTATTGCATATTGTAATTCAAGAAAAGTTATTGAATTTATTTCTAAGCCTATTATTATTTTATATGTTAATAAATGAATTTAAATTCATAGCAATTACCCTTAATTTATACCAAGGAAGCATAAGCTTTTCCATAGCTTCATTTACACAATTATTTTTCGGAATTTCTTTTTCTTTCATTACGATTAACACAAAAAATTTTCCGATCCCTCCAAAATTATTATAAAATGTATTTCCATCTTTTCAGCCCTTGTTAAAGAAATTATTAGTCACTCCGACCGTAATTGTACTGTATTTTTTAGGTAGATTTTAAAAAATCTCATACAAGTTTATCAGAATCCTGTAAAATTTTGCAAAAAGTAGAAACACCTAATATCTGATTTGAGGAAAAATTTACTGTAGTTATACTGATGTAATTTCATCAATTCCTAATTACATTGAATACAAATAATAGATATCTGCTAAGCTTAAATCTAAAATCATATCTTATATAATATATCTTACCCCAGCGGGGGGGCGGGGTGGATATTTTACACCACCAAATTCATTTCGTTTAATTAAAAGTCTCAATAAATAGTATTTTCAAAAAATCCTATATTTAATATTAAAATTAATAAGCTAGAATAAATCTATGCAGAGAAGACAATTGGGTAAAAACGGACCTGAACTTACAAATATTGGTTTTGGTGCATGGGCAATTGGCGGCCCTTGGCAATTCGGTTGGGGAAAAGTTGATGATGACGTTTCGGTCAAGGCTATTTATGCAGCTATAGATAATGGAATAAATTGGATTGATACTGCAGCTGTTTATGGGTTCGGTCATTCTGAAGAAGTAGTTGGTATTGCCGTAAAAGGAATGCGTGAAAAAGTTTTTATAGCTACTAAATGCGGTTTGGTAAATGATGGTTCTGGTAATGCAATTAATAATCTCGATCCAAAAAGTATAAGAAATGAAATTGAAGACAGCTTAAAACGTCTTCAAACGGATTATATAGATCTATATCAAATTCATAAACCGGATCCCAAAATACCCGTAGAAGATTCTTGGGGAACTTTGGTCGAATTAAAAAAAGAGGGTAAAACAAAATTTATTGGTGTCAGCACTTATGATGTTACTCAACTTGAAAAGTGTATGAAGATAGAACAAGTGCAATCCTTACAACCTCCTTATAGTATGCTTAAGCGCGATTATGAAGAATCAGTTCTTCCATATTGCTTAAAGAATAATATTGGAGTTGTGGCCTACAGTCCCATGCAAGCAGGTCTTCTTACCGGAAAATTTGATGTTAATAAATTAGCTGAAGACGACTGGAGGAGAAAAAATTTCTTTTTCAAAGAACCGGTTTTAACTAAAGCATTATCCTTGGTTGAAAAATTAAGACCAATGGCAAACAAATCAGGTAAAACTGTAGGACAGCTTGCAATCGCTTGGGTATTAAAAAATCCTGCATTAACCTCAGCAATTGTTGGTGCCAGGACTTCAGAACAGTGTAAAGAGAATATTCAAGCCTCGGGTTATATTTTAAGTGAAGAGGAGATTGAAGAAATAAATAAATACCTCAATGAGTTTAATTTGAAAGACTAATAGAAATTAAAAAGATACCATAGTTAATATTGAACAGAATTATTAAGTGATGAACAAATATTTGTTAATTAACTTCATTAAGTTATTTTTGTATGCAATTTAATTAAATGGCGCGTTCGTCTAGTGGTCTAGGACGCCGCCCTCTCAAGGCGGAGATCACGGGTTCGACCCCCGTACGCGCTACAAAGGGAAATTATTATTTCCCTTTTTTGTGTAAAATATTTTTATAAAATCATATGCCAAGATTTGAAAAACATATTTTTATTTGCGAGAACAAAAGAGAGGCAGGACATCCAAAAGGATGTTGTTCTGAAAAAGGCTCAATGGGAATTCGTGAATTATTTAAAAAAAGATTAAAGGAACTTGGGCTTGATACAAAAGTCAGAGCAAATAGTTCAGGTTGTTTGGATGCATGTGCATTTGGCCCGACGGTTGTAATTTATCCGGAACAAATTTGGTACGGGGGAGTGAAAATTGATGATGTGGAAGAAATAATTCAGAAGTATATTATAAATAATGAACCGGTAGAAAGATTGCAAATTAAAGCCAAGAGATTTTTAAGCAATGGTTGATAATAAAAATAAATCCCATGCAAAAAAAATATTTGATATTCTTTCTAAAGAGTACCCCGGAGTACGTCCTGCGTTAGAATATACATCAGCATTTGAATTATTGATCTCAACAATTTTATCTGCCCAATGTACAGATGCACGAGTAAATATTGTAACAATAAAACTTTTCAAAAAATATAAGAAGCCCGAGGATTATCTAAAAGTTTCAGCGAAGGAACTCGAGAAGGATATTTTCTCAACCGGATTTTATAGACAAAAAGCAAAAAGTATTCGTAGCTGTTGCGCACAGCTTATCAAAAATTATAATGGGAAGGTACCTCAAGACTTTGATGAACTAACAAAATTATCCGGAGTAGGCAGAAAAACTGCATCTGTTGTTGCCGGTAATGCATTTGGTATTCCCGCAATTGCAGTTGATACTCATGTTAAAAGATTATCTAACTTACTGGGATTCATAAAATCAAACGATCCGGAGAAAATTGAATACCGCCTGAAAGAATTATTACCTGAAAGTTATTGGATTAA
Source organism: Melioribacter sp. (assembly GCA_012026935.1). Classification (GTDB taxonomy): domain Bacteria; phylum Bacteroidota; class Ignavibacteria; order Ignavibacteriales; family Melioribacteraceae; genus Fen-1258. Next base: position 23,871 of record VEPI01000065.1, read on the forward strand.
TGCTTCTCACTGGTTGGCATCACATGGAAGAAATGTTTGTTATGCTAGAAAACCAAAATGTCATGATTGTGTACTTGCGGACAATTGTCCTTCATTTAACCCATCATTAAAATAGAAGGAGTTAAAATGAGTTCTGATAAAATGAGAGATAGAAATTTCTGCTTATCAATACTCCAAGAATATACTAAGAGTGATAGCTTATTAAAACATGCCTATGCTGTTGAAACTTGTGTAAGAGCTTATGCCGAGAAATTTGGCGAAGACGTTGAATATTGGGGCTGTGTCGCACTACTTCATGATTTTGATTATGAAATGTTTCCAACTGCAGAACAACATCCATATAAAGGATCGGAAATATTAAAGGAAAAAGGATTTGATGAAGAATTTAGAAATGCAATAATGTCCCATGCAGATTACACAAACATTCCGCGCGGTACACTGCTTCGTAAAACTCTTTTTGCTTGCGATGAATTAGCCGGATTTATAACAGCAGTTACTTACGTAAGACCGAGTAGATCAATTGAAGAAGTTGAAGTGAAATCAGTAATCAAAAAAATGAAAGATAAAGCATTTGCACGTGCTGTAAGCCGTGAAGACATTACAAAAGGTGCTGAAGCTTTGGGTGTTGCTTTGGAAGATCATATAGGATTTTGTATTAATGCTATGAAAATAAATAAGGTCTTGCTTGGTTTATAATAATATTCTTTATACTCTATTGTAATGTCCATAAGAGTGAGTAAACTCAATATATAAATTGTGATCTGATTTATGTAGTTTTGTTTTGACTTGACATCGTGATATATCTTACCTAAATTTTGTCCGGAAAATTTGGAGAAAAACTATATAGAGTTTGTTTACCGCTTTGAATTCTTATACTGAAAAAAAATTTTGAAAACATTATTAAATCATTCAGCAGAGCGATGAAATACAAATTCTTTTTAGTTATTCTCTTTTTTGTTTTAAATCTGGGCATTAATGCACAGGATTTAAGAGTTTTATCTTCCGATAGATATTCAATTGTTATTGAATATCGCCCCATCTATAAAGACACCTTAAGTATTTCAGCTTCCGGTAATTCATTTAAAAAATTAAATCTACTTGGTGGGTATATTGAAAATGTTACTAAATATGGACTTCCGCAAATTCCGGTGAGAGAAATTAACATAGGGGTTCCATCAGAATCGGGAAATACAATCCAAATTTTAAGTGCTGATTATTCCACTTTGAGCGGACAGTATGTACCTGTGCCTCAATTACAGAAAGATTCGCTTTCGTCTGTTGAGAAGTATGTAGTTGGAGATAAGTATTCAAATTTTTCAACACCGGATGTTGTCGCATTTGGTGAATACGGATTGGTTAGAAACTTGGCGGTACAGACAATTAAAATTCACCCCGTTATTTTTGATGCGTCATCCAATATTATTAAGATTTACAAAAAAATAATTATTAAGATTTCGTTTGCATCAACTCCTTCTAATAGAGAATTAATACAGGATAATACTTTTCAATCTATAGTTTTGAATTGGGAAATTGCTAAGAACTGGGGAATCTCTGAGAAAAAATTACTAAAGACATCCGCTTCGGTCTTAGCTGCAGGTGATTGGTACCGGTTTGAGGCTCCGGAAGAAGGTATATATAAAATAGATAGAACTTTTTTACAAGCAATTGGAATTGATGTTAATGCAGCAGATTTTAATCCAAAAACAATAAAAATTTATAACAACGGAGGTTATCCGCTCCCGGAAGATTTGAGCAAATCAAATAATCAAGGTTTGATTGAAAATGCAATTACGGTTATTGGTGAAGAAGATGGAAGATTTGATACAGGAGATTATATAATCTTTTATGGAAGACCCCAGGAATTTTGGGAATATAGTCCGACTTTTAAAAATATTATCCGGGTTAAACAACCGTTTTCTAAAAAAAATTATTACTGGCTAACTTACGGCGGAACTAATGGTAAGCGTATTTCAAACAAGCAATCCTTGAATATTTCTAGTGCATATCAACAAATATCCACATTAGCTTTTAAGAGCTTTGACAAAGACAGTGTAAATATTGGTAGAAGCGGAAGGGATTATTTTGGAGACCAATTAGATAATACAACAAAAAGCAGGACATATCTCACAACTCTAAACGGTATTGTCCCTTCAAGTGTAATAAGTTATAATTTTCGTGTTGCAAATGCATCAGCTGATGTTTTCTCATACAGCGTTTTAGAAAGCGGGAACCAGATATATACTGCATATGTCTCTGGAATTTATGATTATATTTTTGGTATTGAAAATATTGGTACAGCAATCTTTGGCGGACAATTATCCGACGAAAGAAGTAATCTGAAATTTTTAATTAACACATCTTCTTTAAGTGCAAAATTATATATAGATTATTTTGAAATAGCATACCAAAGACAACTGAAATCTGTTTCGGACAACTTCTTGTTATTTTCAAAAGATACAACTGCTACTATGGAATATACAATAAGTAATTTTTCCAACAGTGCAATACAAACATTTGATGTTACAGATTTTGCTAATGTGAAAATTATTTCGAATGCTATAATTAGCGGTGGACAATTCAAATTTCAATCTGCGGAAACTAAAAACAACGTTCACAGATATCTTGCACTAACATCGGCAGCGTATAAAACTCCAGTAAACGCAATTAAGATTGCTAATTCTAACATTCGCGGTAATCTTACAGGCAGTGAAATGATTGTAATAACAGCTAAAGATTTTAAGACTCAAGCCGAACGGTATGCCGCTTATAGATCAAATCAATCACCTAATAAATTATCTACACAGGTATTTTACGTTGATGAAATATTAAATGAATTCTCTTGCGGCTCTTTAGACCCTACAGCCATTAGAGATTTTTTAAAATTTGCCTATGAAAATTGGCAAGTAAAACCTTTTTATGTTTTACTTCTTGGTGATGGAGATTATGACTATCTCAATATGGAAAAATTAAATAAAAATTTTGTTCCTCTATACGAAACAGTAGAATCATTAGAGGAAATATATTCATATCCAACAGATGATTTCTATGCCCGTATTTCCGGGAATGATAGACGAAATGATATTGCTATCGGAAGACTTAATATTAATTCTGCTGAAGAAGCTGATACTGTGGTTAACAAAATAATAAAATATGAGACCGGACTTGAAAAAGGGTTATGGCGGAACAATATCACGCTTGTTGCAGATGATGGACCGCAAAAAGTCGGATGGAATGATGGTAGTTTACATACTTCACAATCGGAAAATTTAGCCAATCTAAGAATTCCAAAATATTTTGATCTTGATAAAATCTATTTAGTAGCTTATCCGACGGTTTTTACAGGGTTAGGCAGAAGAAAACCGGAAGTTAATAAAGCCATTATAAATGCGATTAATGATGGTACACTAATCCTTAATTATATAGGACATGGGAACCCTGATCTATGGGCACATGAAAATGTTTTCGAAAGATCAGCATCAATACCTCAATTAAAGAATTCAAATTATTTCTTCTTAACTGCCGCTACTTGCGATTTTGGTAAGTATGATGACCCAACTCGACAGAGTTCAACAGAAATATTAATGAATATGAGTGGGGGAGCGATAGCTGCTTTTTCCGCTTCAAGAGTAGTTTTTGCGACTGATAATGCTATTATAAATGATTCTCTATACAGTAATCTTTTTCGATCCAGAGAGATTGGGAATCTGCCTATCAGAATCGGCAAGGCTTATTTATTTGCAAAACAATTTTTAACGGGGGTAAATGATGAAAAATTTCATCTGTTCGGCGATCCTGCTTTGCGCTTGGATGAACCCCTTAATCCAACATCAATTGATTCGGTTAATGGTAAATCCATAAAATCAGTTGTACAGGTAAATGCATTGGGATCTGTTAGAATAAAAGGAACCGTAAGAAACACTAACGGAACTTTAGCTCAATATAATGGTGATGCAATTATAAGTATGTACGATTCTGAAAGATCAATTTATTTTAAGGAAATGGATTACACAGTAACAATGCAGGGCGGACTAGTTTATCGCGGAAAAACTTCTGTTACGAACGGCGATTTTCAAACTGAATTTGTTGTACCAAAAGATATTTCCTATGAAAATAAAAATGGAAAAATTGTCGCTTATATTGCTAACAATACAACTGATGGTGTCGGCTATTCAACTAATGTATTGGTTGGTGGAACTAATCCGAATGCAGTTAACGATGGTAAAGGACCGGAAGTTACTATCTATTTTGATGATATCAATAATGAAAGTTCCTACCTCGTTAATCCTGATTTTACATTAATAGTAAAACTTTCCGATCAAACCGGTTTAAATACAACAGGAACGGGAATTGGCCATAAGTTGGAAGCGATATTGAATGATGATGAAGCTAATCCAATTGATCTTACAAACAGTTTTATTGGCGATTTGAATTCCGGTGGTAAATCGGGGTTGATAAAATATAAATTTACCGGAATGGCAACCGGCGATTACAAAATAAAAATTAAAGCTTGGGATGTGTTCAATAATTTTTCTTCTCAGGAAGCAAATTTTTCAGTTGTATCAAGTGATAAAGGAATTGTATTACGTGACGTAGTAAACTATCCTAATCCGTTTTCATCGAAGACAACTTTTACATTCCAGCATAATGTTGCTAGTGCTGTAAATGTGAAAATAAAAATTTATACAATTGCAGGCAGATTGATAAAACAAATAGATCAACCTGATCTACTTGATAAATTTGTTCGTATTGATTGGGACGGGCGCGATGCTGATGAAAATCAAATTGCAAACGGAACGTATCTTTACAAATTAATTGTAGAATCTGTTGACGGTAAGTACAAAGATAATGTACTTGGAAAATTGGCTGTAATTAGATAAAATATAACTTAACGAATCAGAAAAAATATCTTTTTTGGAGGTAGTACAAATGAAAAAAATATCGATGCTTTTGTTTGTGTGTGCATTGATAATGTCGTTTAACAAGATTTCAGCTCAAGGTGAAGCAGCTGTACCGTTTTTGCTTTTAGCTCCCGATTCCAGAGCCGGCGGAATTGGTGAATCAGGTTCAGGATTAGCTGATAACTCAGCCGCTATTTTTTGGAACCCGGCAGGCATTGCTTTCTTGACCGGATCGGAATTCAGTTTTACTCACAGTAATTGGCTTCCGGCATTCAACCTTGATCTATTTTACGACTATGCAACTTATCGTCAATACATTGAAGATCTTAACGGCAGTGTAACTGCAAGTGTAACATATATGAACTTTGGTGAATTTGTAAGAACAAGTTCAAACTCACCGGACCCAATTGGAACATTTAAATCTTTCGATGCAGCATTAACTCTAGGTTATGCCACTAAATTAAGTAGTAACTGGGGACTTGGATTAAACTTCAGGTTGATTCACAGCCGTTTGGCTGATAAACCAACTGAAGCAGAACAAGGCAAAGGTGTAGCAACCTCAGTAAGCTTTGATGTTGCTGCAATGTGGCGTCCGGAACATTTTGAAATTCCTCTCTTAGGTGATCTTGGAAATCAATTTAGTCTTGGAATGAATCTTAGTAATCTTGGGCCTAAAATTTATTATATAGACCAGGCTCAGGCGGATCCGATTCCGACTAATCTCAGAATTGGATTAGCTGCAAGAATATTTCAAGATGAATACAATTCGCTGACTTACACTGTGGATTTTAGTAAACTCCTTATCGGAGTTGCAGATAGTTCTGGAAAACGTCCCGATTTTTACAAAGCGTTATTTACATCCTGGACAGACAGACCTTTCAGTGAAGTAATGAAAGATATTGTTACTTCGATGGGATTGGAATATTGGTATGGTAATGTTGAAGAAGGATTTCAATTTGCATTACGTGCCGGTTTCTTTTATGAAGATCCTGATCATGGAAATAGAAAATTTGTAACTCTTGGTGCCGGCATTCGTTATGAATTATATGGATTCGATTTTAGTTACATAACAACGGATGTATTTAAGGGAACTGAAAATCATCCGCTATCAAATACTCTCCGTTTTACTTTATCTATTGGTTGGGGGTCTCAAACAAAAACTACACTTGGTTTCCCTCGCGGAATATAAACCAAAATGAAAAATGTTTCTTTGATCATACTTATGATTCTTGGATTGGGCAGTTTATCTGCCCAAGCTTTTGTAAAACCATATAATTCAGGTTTTAATCCAGACAGATCTGAACTATCCAATGATACTTTGAAGATTCTTGCAATTATGGTTGATTTCCAGGAAGATAAATACGATGCTACAATTGGTACCGGAAAATTCGGTTCTCATTTTACTCAAGACTATCGGGATACTATTTTAGATCCACTTCCTCATAATGCAAATTATTTTTCCGATCATCTTCTCTTTGCAAAAAATTATTATCAAAAAGTATCACGCGGAAAATTAAATTTGAGTTATAAAGTTTTACCGGATGTAATTACCGTTAGTAAAACTATGAGGGACTACGTTCCTGCTTATCAATCAAGAGATTTTACACCAATCGCAAATTTTGCAAGTGAAGTTTGGAAGCTTGCTGACGAAAAATATTCTGACATAAAATTCTCCGACTATAATCTCTTTATCATTTTTCACGCTGGTGTAAGCAGCGGATTGGACCTCGGAACATTTTCGATAGATCGTAACTTGCCTTCGCTTTATTTAGGATTAAACACTTTTAAAAAAGTTTATGGAAATCAGTTTACAGGAATACCAACACGAAGCGGCAAGATTGTAAATTCAATAATTCTTCCCGAAACAGAATCAAGAGAACAAACAGCGATTGATAATTCTATATTCTTACAGCAAATTACAATTAACGGTGAGTTGGTTAATAACATTGGTAACTATCTTGGTCTTCCGGATTTGTATGATACTGAAACGGGGCTTAGTGCTATTGGAAGATTTGGCTTAATGGACGGACAAGCAATCAGTGCAAACAATGGAATGTTTCCACCTGAACCGTCGGCATGGGAGAAAATGTTTTTAGGCTGGGAACAGCCAACAAAACTTAGTATTAATAATTCTCATCCGAGTATTACCGCAAGATTAACTGCTTTGGTTCAGGACACAACTTTACTTAAGATCCCAATCAACTCATCAGAATATTTTCTTGTGGAGAATAGACAGCAGGATGCAAATAAAGATAGAGTGAAAATTACTTACAAAAAGAACGGCGAAACATTTAATACTATTATACAGCCTGATACAAGCGGGCTATATAGTATAACTCCGGATAAAATTGACGGTGGTGTTGTGATTGATGTTGATGAATTCGACGCGGCTGTTCCAGGAAACGGTATTGTTATTTGGCATATTGATGAAAAAATAATAAATGAAAAAATTGCCGAGAATAAGATCAACAGCGATCCAAATGCAAGAGGTGTTTACGTAGAAGAAGCTGATGGAATTTTTGATATAGGCAAAAGGTTTAATACAATTTTTGGAATTGCTATTGGAGAAGGAACTAACGAAGATTTTTGGTATGCCGGTAACAAAGCGAAGCTTTTCAAAAACAGATTTGCACAGGATACAAAACCAAACACAAAGTCTACCAACGGATCGAATAGTTTGATCACAATGGAAAACTTTACTGCAATTTCAAATAAGATGAGTTTTAGTATTAACTACGGTAGTACAAATTTAAACTTGGTTTCCTCGTCAAATCTAAATTTAACCAGCGGACAAAAATATTTATCCGCTGCTGTATTTGCCGGTAAGAATTATGTTTATGTAACGGATGACAAAACAACTTACGTCTATGATTATTTTGGGAAAGAATTATCAAGACTTACTAATTTTAGCAGCACAGCGCCTGCGGTGATAGACCTTAACGGTCAGAATAGGTTTATTGGAACAGACGGTAATATAGTTAAACTTAGAGGCGGTACAGAAGCGGATATTCAGCTATCATCACCAATTAGCGCAGCTGCTCTTATTGATCAGAATGGTAACAATGCAAAAGCTTATGTAGGAACGTCCGATGGAACTCTTTATGTAAGTAATAATTTAGCAGACGGTTTCAGCAATTTTAATTTTACGGTTGCATCAAAAATTATAAATGAACCAATCAAACATATAAGTGCTGCGCCAAATTATTATTCTTACATAACTCAAAATTATTTTGTTGATGCTAATCAGTTGCAGATACATTTATCAAATCCATCTATGAAATTGATTAGCACTCAGAGTAGAGATTTAAACCCTATCAGTATTGTTCTTACAGAGAAAAATGGTTTTGATATAATTGCAAACAGCAAATTGCAAAAATCATTTGTAGTTAATTCTTCAGTGAGTATTAATAATTTTTCAGTCGCCGATCTTTTCAACGATGGCCAAAATTACATATTGCTGACAAATGGTAATTCTATTGATGCGTATAATTTGGAAGGCGTAATGGCGAAAAATTTTCCTTTTAAAATTAAAACCGGTGAAAATTTTGTTGGCGCACCACTAGCAGTTGATTTGAACAAGCAGGGCTATGCTTCCGTTATTGCAGTTACAGATGCCGGAAACATTTTTGCAGTTAATCCTTCAACCGGGAATTTAGTTGAAGGATTTCCCATTTCATCCGGTGCGAAATCTTCTACTGCATCGGTCATTTTATCTGAAGAACTTCCAACTATGGGTCCTTTACCATCTTACAAACCGGTTCTTATTCTTCTTGATGACACAAATAAATTGTACGTTTGGAATATTGCACCAATCCAAGGTAAAACATTTTGGAGCGGAGAATTCGGCTCAGCCTTAAACTCTTCTTTTGTTTCAGCGCCTTCGTTAACGCAACAAGTAACAGATTTTTTCCCATTGAGTAAAGCTTACAACTGGCCTAATCCGGTTTACGGTAGTTCAACAAATATTCGTTATTACGTTTCTGAAGATTCAGATGTGAGAATTAAAATTGTTGATCTTGCCGGGGAATTAGTTGCTGAACTTAATAATAAAGCAAGAGGTGGATTTGATAACGAAACTGTTTGGGATGTTTCGAAAATTCAAAGCGGTGTTTATTATGCTTATCTAGAAGTAACAGGCAGTAACGGGAACTTAGCTAACAAGATCATAAAAATTGCAGTCGTAAAATAATTTTGATGAAAAAACTTTTTCTAATATCGCTCTTAGTTTTTTCCGGAAGTATTCTTGCACAGGTAAGCGAATATAATCCGGACTTTAATTGGTTTACTATAAAAGGCAAACACGTTCGTGTCCATTATCATGAAGAAGCCGAACGCACTGCAAAGACAGTTGCAAAAATTGCCGATGAAGTTTGGGGACCGATAACTTCTCTTTACCAATATGAACCTGATGTAATTGACTTCGTAATTAAAGACATTGATGATTATTCGAATGGTGCTACATATTTCTTTGATAATAAGATTGAGATCTGGTCTTCATCACTTGATTTTGATTTGCGCGGTACCCACAACTGGCTGCGTAATGTAATCTCTCATGAGTTCACACACATGGTGCAGATTCAAGCTTCAATGAAATTGTCACGAACTTTTCCGGTACTTTATCTTCAATTTATGAATTATGAAGACAAGCGCAGACCGGATATACTTTTCGGATTTCCAAATATTATAGCATCTTATCCAATTCCGGGAATAAATGTCCCGGCTTGGTTTGCCGAAGGAACCGCACAATACATGCGTAAAGAATTCAACTATGATAGTTGGGACACTCACCGTGATATGATTTTGCGCAGTTATGCATTGAGCGATAAAATGTTAACATGGAATCAAATGGGTGTCTTTGATAAAACCAGTCTTGGTAACGAATCAGTTTATAATTCCGGGTTTGCACTTGTAAGATATATCGCACAAAAATATGGAGAGGATAAACTCCGCGAGATCAATAATAAACTTTCTAAGCTGACAAATTTTACAATTGATGCAGCGTTCAAAGATGTACTTGGCAAAGATGGAAATGAAATCTATGATGAATGGAGTAGATTTATAAAATCCGATTACAAAAAGAGAATTGCCGAAGTTGAAAAAAATCAAGTTGCCGGTGAGATGATCCGTAAAGAAGGGTTCGGAAATTTCTATCCGGTCTTTTCCAACGATGGTTCAAAACTATTTTACATTTCCAATAAATCGAACGATTATTTCAGCTTATCATCTTTGTATATGCTTGATCTCAAAACAAAAGAAGAAAAAGAAATTACTTCACAGATTCGTTCCAGTGTTAGTGTAGTTCCGGGAACGAATAAAATTATTTACTCCAAGTTGAGCGATAATAATCCGCGTCTTGTAAATATTCATGATCTGTATATTTATGATCTTGATCAAAGCAAAGAAACTCGTTTAACATTCGGATTACGTGCTAATAATCCTTCTGTTTCGAACGACGGCAAAGAAATTGTCTTTATTTTCCAGAATGACGGATCTGTAAATCTTGGCACAGTTGATATAGAAGGTAAAAATTTTAAAAAATTAACATTCTTTGATAAGGGAGAACAGGTTTTCAATCCAAAATATTCCGTTGACGATTCATTCATTCTGTTTGATTATTCGTATAGTGATAACCGCGATGTTGCACGAATTAATTCTGATGGTTCAAATTACAAACTAATTACAACATCAAATGCTGATGAACGGAATCCGGTTCAGGCTAAGAACGGGAGAATATATTATTCAAGTGATGAATCCGGCATCTTCAATATTTACTCATTTGATTTGTCCTCCGGAGAGAAACGGCAAATTACAAATGTAACCGGCGGAGCGTTTATGCCCGCTGTTAATATTGATGGAGATCTAGTCTATTCCGGTTATAGTGCTGATGGCTTCAAAATATTTTTTCTTCCGAAAGATGATAAACTAAAAATTGATTCTGCTAATAAATATGTTTGGATTGGTAACCCACCGTTGGATGAGGATAAACCGAACGGGGACTTGGCTAAATTTAATATTAATGCTTTAAGAAATTTTGACGATAAAGCATTATCAACTTACACTCCGGAAAAATATTCCGGCTTCTTTTCTAAGATCAGTATTTTACCGTTCATTCGTTTTGATAATTATAACACTTCAAATTCCGGATTAGATAGAATCAAACCCGGAATTTATGTTGCATCGAGCGACGTGCTAAACCGCTTTGCGATCTTTGGTAGCGCTTCATTGAACAGAAAAATGGAACGTGATCTTTTTTTACAATTCGAATACAAAAATAAAGTTCCGTTACTCTATAATCTCGGATTAAAACCTACAATGGGTATTGAACTTTACAGCATAAGTCGTAAAAATAAAATTGATATTCCTTTCGGAATAGATTCTACATTTTATCCACCGAGAATTGATTATAATATTCCTGCCGAAGTAACTTATAATTTATTCGAAGTAGATTTTGTTGCAAAGCACAAGATTTTCACGGAAGGGAATAATATTGAAGCGCGTTTTATTTTCAGCCAATACGTTTCAACGCTAAGCAGTTTTATTTTACCTGAAAGCGGAAATTATTTATATCCCGCCAGTGACGATAAATATTATATCGGAAGAAATATTCAAGTTAAATACACACACGAAGAAATAAAACCGCAAATTGATTCGGATATTAATCCGGTTGGACGAAAAGTTGAAATACAATACAACTATGAATTCAATCGCTTTAATAATGAAAGCCGTTATACGGTTGTTGATGGAATCCTTGAACCGCTTTACAATGATTTTAATTTTCACCGTCTTGAATTGAATTGGAAAGAATATTTTGGTTTGGGATCGGGACAAACATTGACTGCTCAATTCCGTGCGGGTTCAATTCTTGGCAAGGCAGTTCCGGACTTTTTCGATTTCTATCTTGGTGGATTAATCGGAATGAAGAGTTATCCTTTTTATGCTGTCAGCGGTAATAAAGTTGGATGGTTAAATCTTACTTATCGGTTTCCGTTATTCAAAAATATAGATACCCGCATAGGCCAGCTGTACGTTGATAAAATTTACTTATCGGTTTATGGAGATTTTGGGAATGCATGGACCGGAGAATTTCCATCGTTAAATAATTTTAAGAAAGGTGCCGGCGCTGAAATAAGAATTAGAATGAATTCATTTTACCTATTCCCAACAAGTTTGTTTTTAAATGCGGCTTATTCATTCGATAAATTTTCCAGAAAGATCTTAGGAGAAAATGTTACTTATGGTCATGAATGGAGTTTCTACGGCGGAATACTTTTTGATTTTAGTCTTTAATTATTTTGGATGAATGATGAGAAAAATATTTTTGTTAATTGTTATCAGTTGTCAGTTGTCAGTGATCAGCGGTCAAACGGATTTATCAGGTTCGTTAAGTCTTGATTCGAAAATTTCTTTTGACAAGTCGGAGAAATTTTCAAAAGATGAGAATATAAATGAAAATAAAAAGTCTCCTTTATTAGCTGGTGTTTTATCATTTGTTGTTCCGGGTGCCGGTGAATTTTATACAGAAAGCTACATCAAATCTGCTGTGTTTATCGCAATTGAAGCAACTGCAATAACAGTAGGATTGATCTATGATAAAAAGGGGAACGATCAGACTAACTTTTTTCAAAATTATGCAGATGGGGTTCAAGGATGGTCTGTTCTTAGATACGCCCAATGGACATTGAATCACATTACAGAATTAAATCCTAATCTGAAACTGGCTGACTATCAAAATAAAGTTATTCAAAATGGTCAGGTAAATTGGGATGAATTAAATAAACTGGAAAATGATGTCGCTGGGCGCAGCGGGATAGATGGAAATGTTCTAGGAAGTTATTATTCCCATCGTTTACCAAAATATGGTGAGCAACAATATTATGAACTTATAGGAAAGTATCCGCAGTTTTATCAAGGTTGGAATGATGCAGATATGTCATTGGTATCATATGACGAGATTAAACTGAAACTCGATAGCGGAGGAACAAGATTTACCTACTATTCCGAAGAACGAGGTAAAGCAAATGATTTTTATAACGTTGCTTCCAAAGCAGTAATTGTTGTGGTTGTAAATCATATTATAAGTGCAGTAGATGCTGCGTGGTCTGCCCACGGATATAATAGCAGACTTGAAATGCATGCGAGCATTGAAAAGTATAACACAGGTTTTAAAACCGTATATTACCCTCAATTAAATTTGCAGTTTAGTTTTTAACATAGTCTAATCAAAAATGAGCACACCTTTAGTTTTAATTGTCGGGAGACCGAATGTTGGTAAATCAACTCTGTTCAACCGTTTAACACACAGCACCACAGCAATTGTTGATGATGTTAGCGGCGTAACACGGGACAGAATTTACGGCGATGTTGAGTGGAACGGAAAATATTTCCGCGTGATTGATACAGGCGGATACGTGCCAAACTCGGAAGATCTCTTTGAAACTGCTATTAGAGAACAGATCGAAATTGCAATTGAAGAATGCGATGCAATACTTTTTGTTGTTGATGGTAGGATTGGATTGACCCCCATTGATAAAGATGTTACAGATATTTTACGGCGAGCTAACAAACCGGTTTTTCTTCTTGTTAATAAAAGCGATACCCCGAATTATGAAATAACAAAAGCAGATTTTTATTCTCTCGGGCTAAAACATATTTATGATGTTTCTGCACTCAACGGAAGAAATCTTGGAAATCTTCTCGATGATTTGATGGCTCACCTGCAATTTTCTGATGAGATTGATACTGAAACGCGTTTGCGTCTTGCAATTATTGGCAAACCGAATGTAGGTAAATCTTCTCTGGTAAATGCTTTGCTTGGTTATGATAGAACTATTGTAACAAATATTCCCGGAACAACAAGAGACAGCATAGATTCTATTTTAAAATATTACGGTGAAGAAATTGTGCTTGTTGATACAGCAGGGCTGCGCAAAAAAACAAAAGTGAAAGAGAATATTGAATTCTTTTCAAATGTGCGGACGTACAAAGCACTTTGGAGCTGTGATGTAGCAGTTCTATTATTAGATTCAATGCTTGGTGTGGAAAAACAAGATCAGAAAATTATTGATGAAGCGGTCCGTAGAAGGAAAGGATTAATTCTCGCTGTTAACAAGTGGGATCTTCTCGAAAAAGATACAGGAACAGCTAAAGTTTATACGGATGCAATTCACGATAAAATGGGCTCTATTGATTATGTGCCGGTAATTTTTATTTCCGCACTAACAAAACAAAGAATTTTTAAGCTGATCGAAATTGCAAAAAAAGTTCACGATGAAAGACACAAAAAAATTCCAACCCACGAACTTAATGATGTATTACTGCCGGAGATAGAAAAAACTCCGCCGCCGTCTTCACCAACTGGCAAAGAAGTAAAGATTAAATATGTAACTCAAGTTGGCGATCATTATCCCATCTTTATGTTTTTTTGCAATGAACACAGATTCATACCGGATCATTACAAAAGGTTTTTAGAAAAGATGATTCGCAGACATTTTGGTTTTGAAGGCGTACCAATGACCCTTTCGTTCAAAGCAAAATAATATTTACTTAACGCTAATTAGCTTTTGATAATTTTATTTACTGTGGGTAAATAACTAAATTATTACAAAAATTTTATCCAGACTTTTTGAAGATAAACTTGGTAATCCTTCCCGAATTTATCATGCAAATAATTATATTCATCCTTGATAAACACTTGAAACAAAACGAAATTAATTATTACAGATGAAAGTACTAACCAAGAATTGAGTATTAAACCTATTCCGGGGATTATTAAAAGTAAGTAAGCAGCATACATAGGATTTCTAAAGTATCTATATAATCCGTCCATCATTAATAGCCCCGATTTAAAAGCTTTCCTTAATTTCTTCCCAATATTGGCAACAATGATTACACCGGCGATAATCATTATAATACCAATTGCTAATAAAGTAGAATAACTTTCTTCGGTTATTTGAAAAGCCGGTTTGGTCTCATAGTCAATTATTGCTGCAACTATAATATATAGAAATGTAGGAACAGCAATCTTTGGTGCTGCGCCGGTTATCTTCATATATTCTCCAATTAATTATTAATAGAATAATGATTATGAAAATCAATTAAGCAGAATAATTTGCAGATAATAACCCTAATTCATTTTTCTTACACGCACTTCACAATCTTTCTTATCTTTCAATAGTCTTACTATATCATTCACATTGGTATTCCCATAATGGTACGGATAAAGAATCTTCGGATTAAACATTTTAACTGCATCTGCAACCATAGCCGGAGTCATAGTATAAGGTAAGTTCATTGGCAGAAAAGCGATGTCAATTCCTTTAAGGTTTTTCATCTCCGGAACATTTTCAGTATCTCCTGCTATGTAAACTTTTACATTTGCAAAAGTCAGCACGTAACCATTTCCATTTCCTTTTGGATGGAAAGCTTCTCCGGTTTCTCTTTTGTTAATGATGTTATAAGCCGGCACAGCTTCAATTTTGATTTCTTTATAAGAAGTTTTCTCACCGTTCTTTAGAACAGTACCTTCAACAGCTTTTAGAAGAGATGCTTCATTACAGAATAATTTTGTATCAGCCATCGTTATAGACTCAATTGCTTTTGGGTCCAGATGATCGCCATGCTCGTGAGTGATTAGGATTAAATCGGCTTTTGGCAATTTGGTATAATCAGCAAGTCTGCCGAATGGGTCAACATGAGTAACAACATTTTTAAATTCAAAAATTAAAGTACCATGCCCGACAAAAGTTATCTTAAGATCACCGTCAGATGTCTTGATGATATCGGTTTGAAAACTATTCTGTGCAATTAGAATATTAACAGTTAATAACAGAATTATTATCGAGATTAAATTTTTCATTACTGAACTCCACAATTAATTCTTAAAAAATCTTTAATGATGTATAAATTATTTGTGTTCGTCCTTTTATTTATAACGGCGGCGATTTCGAATCTGCAGATAAATAAATGCCAGGATGCCTGTCAGAATGGAACTCAATGCAAGAATGCCTACAAACGGAAGAATAACAAGCGACATTATGAGTGATATCCAGGGCAGCATTCGTTTAATTCCGCGCTCATTAAGCAGCCGAATACCGGCAGCCGAACCAATGATATAAACTAACACCGCCGCACCGCTGGGAATAAGTAATGCAGTTTGAAGATTGACATCGAAGAAATAATAAACAATTAACATACACATTGACAATCCCGACAACAGCATTAGGCTTCGTATTGGAGTACCGGTATTGCTATCAACATGATTAAACCATTTTGGTAGACCTTCATCTCTGGCAACCGCAAGTACAACCCGCGACATTCCCGCTGTATAGGCATTTACTGTAGCAAAAATAATTACCACTGCAAGCAAAGCCGTTCCGATTGCACCATGACTTCCCAGGACGTTGGCAAATATTGCAGCAAATGGTGCAACACTTCCGCCGGATTTGTAAGCTTGCGTACCAATTGTTACTGTAGCAACAGCTAAGTATAAGCCGCTAATTAGAATTACACTAAGAATTATACTTCTTTGGAAATCACGTTTTGGGTTTTCAAATTCCTCTGCAACATTTGATACATTTTCATATCCAAGGAAAGACCAGAAGATAAGTGCTGCCGCAGTTCCGATTGGTAATAAACCATTAGGTGAAAACGGAATAAAATTTTGTGCATTCATCGAGCCGGCCGACAAAATTACGGCGGCGAGAAGTAAAACTACTATTGAAACAACAACTGTTAATTGAATTTTGTTGCTGAAAATAATGCCTAGATAGTTAACGAGAAATGCTAGTAACGTAATTATAGTAGCAACTACGAAGATTTCAAATCTGCTCATCGGGAAAGCATACGACAAATAGGAAGCTGCAATTAATGTAACGGCAGGACCTCCTGTAACATACCAAAAAATAAAAAGCCATCCGGTTACAACTGCAATCGGTAAACCAAAACTTTCTTTTGCAAAAGAATATATTCCACCGGATTCAGGATTGCGGGATGAAAGTGAAGCGAAAGTGTATGCAAAAGGATAACTAGAAAGAGCTAAGATTATCCAGGCAATAAGTGAAGCCGGTCCTGCAATTTGAGCTGTAAGTCCGGGTAATACAAGAATACCGGAGCCGAGAACAGAACTTACATAAAGCGCCACGGCATGCCGTAACTTGATCGCTTTTTTCAATTTTTGAGTTGTCTCTGTATCAGATGACGAAACAAGTTCCGTGTTCACTAAACTAATTCCATAAATTGTAAGATTATTTGTTCTTTGATGATCCGGCCTGTAATAACTTTACAAATGAACGTTAAGAAAAGTTCAAATTAATATCATCAATTCATTTAAGGTTTTTCAACAAACTCTTTCAACGAAATGCCAACTATATGAGTCCATCCTTCAACAAAATTTTCTTTTCCAAAATCCGGATTGCTTACAGGGAAAGATTCTAAACCTTTGTGAGTAAGTATCAATCGAGTTTGATTTCCTTCATTAAATAATTCAAAGGTAACGTACGATATTCCTTCATATCCGTCATAACGCCAACTGTATGTAAGTTTTTTGCCAACAACGACTTCAGTAATTCTGCATAGATGTAAGTACTGTCTTTCTTCCTTACCGCCATAGAACTGAAATTCAAATCCTACTTCCGGTTTAAATTCGGCAAGATCAAAGTACCATTTCTTCATTTCATTTTTATCGCTAATTGCTTTCCACACCTTTGTAGTAGGTGCATTATAAGTTCGTTCGATGATGATAGGCTCATTATTCATAATGTAATTCCTTTGAAAGATAATTTTGAAGTTTATCTACATTTTGTTTCAATCCTTCATCTGCTTTAAATGTCTTTACAACCTGAATAAATTGATCTTTACTTTCAAACAACATATGCCAGCTTAATTCTGTTTGGTTGTTGAGACTTTCAAATTCAATAGTAGCAACAAATTTAGGATGTGAAATGTGTTCATAAACAATCTTCTTAAATTTAATAACTTCAGTAAAAATGCTTTTATTCACATAATCAACTCCGTCAGGGCCATGCATTATTAAATTCCATTCACCTCCTGGTTTCACTTCCATTTTAGATATCGTGTTTGAGAAACCATTTGGACCCCACCAATTTTTAATATGGTCGGGATTTGTCCAAACATGCCATACCAATTCAATCGGTGCATTTAATAATCTAGAAATTTTTATTTCTCGGTCTTCAGTATTTGAAACGGATTTATTTTTCTCGCTCATGAGTATTCTTTCATTCAACTTTTTACTATTAATTAAAAATATTTTTTTGAAAATATTTAGACGTTCTTGTGTTGGCGCTTTGCCCGCCATTCATCAATACTCCAAGCTCCCGGACTTGTAGCCGAAAAATATAGCCAAACAAAACAGTAGACCATAGCGGTTACTCCTCCATTCATTGTAGGCCAAAAACCTTGAGGTGCATGGAATTGAAAATAGGCTACTGCCATTTCGCCGGATAAAATAAAGGCAACCGGGCGGGTAAAGAGACCAAGCAGAAGTAATGCACCTCCGAACGCCTCGAGAACTCCGCCAATCCCGATTTGGGATAATAATTTTGCTGTATCACCATTGGGAGGCATTCCTACCGGGAAGGCGAAGAGTTTAGATGTACCTGCAAGAATAAATATGTACGCAGCAACGATTCGAAGGATACTTTTCAGATAAGTAGCCCAGCTAATCCACTTGCCAATTATTTTCGATATGTTATTATTGTTTTTCATAAGCTTGTCTTAAAGTTTTGATATCAATTTTATTCATTTGAAGCATTGCATTCATAACTCTTTTAGATTTTTGCGCATCTTTGTCTTGCAATAACTCAAGCAATTTCGATGGAATGATTTGCCATGATAAACCGAATTTATCTTTTAACCATCCGCATCTTGATTCTTCTCCTCCTTCTAAAAGTCTTTCCCAATAGTAATCTACTTCTTCTTGGGTTTCACAATCTACATAGAGTGAAATTGCTTCTGTGAACTTAAAATGAGGACCACCGTTTATTGCCATAAATTTTTGTCCATCGAGTTCGAATGAAGCTGTCACAACTGGTCCGTCCGGGCCATCTGAAGAGGTTCGAGTAACTTTTCCAATTTTGGAATTTTTAAAAATAGAACCATAGAAATTCATTGCTTCTTCTAAATTATTATCGAACCATAAGAATGGTGTTATCTTTTGCATAGAGTTCCCTTAAAACTTTTGTTTAATTTTTTGTTGATTAGTATATAAACAGTTAAAACAGTTTTATAGTTGCACTAACCCCCGCGATCCGCTTTGACCGCTGATCGGGCAGGTGAATCACGGGTCTAATTCAGAATTATTTTAAGCTATCAGCTAGTTTATCAAACGATTCATTCCAACTAGCTCCGGTCATTTCCTTCATCTGTCCGGCGGGGATACCTACATGTGTAAGCGTCATCTTTGTTTTGTTACCAAGATCTTCGAATGTTATAGTTACGGTTAATTCCATCGGCCAATCGTCACCGGGCATTCCATAATAAGAAGCGGGGACTGCGTTTCCTTTCTCATCTGCAAAACTATCTGTGCAAACGATTCGCTCTAGCGGTATAATTTCTTTGTATGTACCTGTACTCCAATACTCTTGACCTTCAGCTGATTTCATACATGAGTGATATTTTCCGCCAATTCTGAAATCTATTTTGCACACCGGACAGGTAAAATTTTTGGGTCCCCACCAGCGCATAAGATGTTCCGGTTCGGTCCACGCTTTCCAAACAAGTTTCCGTGGTGCATTGAATATTCGAGTTATGATCAACTCTTTATCGGTGAATTTGGTTGTGTTGCTATCTATTTTATTTGACATTTTTTTTCTCCTTTGCTTGTAACTGAGTTAGATAATTTTCTAATGCATCAAGTTTTTCTTCCCAAATTTTTCTGTATTTCTCAACCCAATCCGAAACTTCATTAAGTTTTTCCATCCTAACCTCACAATATCTTTCCCGTCCTTGCTGTTTGATATCAATTAATCCGCACTGTTCTAAAATTTTAATATGCTTTGAAACTGCCGGACGGCTTATATCAAATTTTTCAGCTATACCATTAAGTGTTAGCAATTGAGTTGCTAGTAGAGCTAATATTGCTCTCCGGTTTGGATCGGCTATTGCCTGAAAAACATCTCTTCGCATATTATTTAATTATATATGTAACCATATGGTTACATATATAATACATCAAGTCTTAAAAATCAAGTGATTAAAAAAAATTTTTTTGTTTGGTGGGAATTGTCTCATTAATGAGATGATTAAGAAACTAACTTTTCAACAAAGTGAATTAACCGCCAATCACTACAGTCCAAGGACGGACTTTCCATTCAGTGATTAATCCGTTTAGTACGTAGGGATCATTTTTTGCAAACTCTTCTGCTACTGAAGAATTTTCCCCCTTGAAAACTAGAACAGCGCTGTCTGCGGGATCTGCGAGCGCACCTGCAATAAACAACTCGCCACGTTGATAAGAAGCATTTGCATATGCTAAATGTTTTTCTCTTAGAGGAACGCGTCTCTCTAAATAGTTTTCAACTGTTTTATAAAATAAGATGTAATACATTATCTATTCCATTAATAGTTAAAAATATTCTATAAAATTGGAATTAAATAAATAATAAATCCAACGGCAAAAATTATTGTTAGAATGTTGGAACGGGCTTCTTTTATACCAAAAAAAACAATTTGTTCAACAGCTCTTAGAAACCAAAAAAGGAAAGTGGCTGTTAAAATTGCTTTGCCAAGTTTTGTAGTAAGCAGTTCGCTTGCATAAAAAATGGATATATAACCTACAGCAACAAAAACAAAAGTAAGACAGAGATTTAATATTTGCATAATTGCACGGTTGACAAATGTGAGACTTGCCAAATCTTTTTTCCAATTAAACAATTGCCAAAAAAATAAATGAAACAAGGCAAAGCTAAAATGAAATATGCCGCCGATAATAAGTAGAGTGTGGTTCATGAAAATTACGTTTCCTTTTTGCATTAATATACTGGAAATGCCAATCATATTTTTCGTATAGCTGCTGATGTTATCTTATCAGCATTGCGAATTATATAAACTGCAGAAAACCACATGACAACTGCCAATCCTGCACCGAGATAAGCTTGAGAATATGGTTTTAATATTCCGGTGAATACAACAAGTGCAAGGACACTTCCTGTTATCCCGGTTACATAGTATGCTTTGACACGAAACAAACGTGCAAGCGGAATAAAATGCACGCTAACAATAAAAGCAATCCACGGCCAAATTTGATCCGATGCGTTTGTACTTACAAACAACCACACACCAAGTGCGATAAGAATTGTTTGACCAACTACTATCCAGACGAACTTTGCACGAATTTGCCTCGCCTCGCTTCGCAGTTGTTCATCGGCATTCCGGAAATCGGCGGACTTAAATCCCGAATGCCGGCGAAGTTTATATGCAAACCAAATTAAACCGGCAAGCATACCAACCTGGATAATTGTCGAGAGACACCATAACTTCCAATCGGTATCGGATGTTAACACACTACTGACACCAAGACCAAACCAGAATGTACCGGCAATTGCTAAAACGAAAACTCCGCTTGATAAACCCCATAGAAATTGTTTATTAGTCATGATTCAATTCCTTCTTTGGCGGTCAAGGTCTACATCTTGACAGAAAATTATATAATTTTTTTTCGTCAAGCTTGCCCACTTGTTGTATTGGTAGGGAATAGTCGTTGACGACAGAGGAATATCTAAACACTGAGTAAACCTCTGAACCCTCTTGCACTATAATATGAAGAGGCACCGTTGTGATACACAAAGACATGATCGTAGCGGCGATCACAGTAGAGTGCGCCGCCAAGATTCCGAATACCGGGTGGTGTTTTAACCCAGCTCGACGTTTTTGTATCAAAGTTTCCAAGCTTCTGCAACTCTCGATATTGTTCTTCTGTTAGAATCTCAATACCCATTGCGGACGCTGTATCAACAGCATTACCTTCCGGTCTATTTTCTTTCCTTGATTCCAGAGCTTCACGGTCATAGCAAAAACTTCTTCTATCAGTTGGACTTTCGGCTGAACAATCACAAAATGTATACTCTCCGGTTTTCTTGTTATAACTAATTACATCCGGCTCACCGCCGGTTCTTTCCATTTCAAAAAGTGATTGAAGTTTTTCGGAATTAGCTTCCAGCCTTGCTTGTACTTTAGTCCAGTCAAGACCTTTATGGCGGTTCATATTTTTCTCAAAACGGTTTTTCAATGTTCTGAGTAGTTCTTCTATTTGTTTTGCTTTCATGTCTTTTCCTCCTTTGAGAAGTTCATCTGCAGTTCTAATCTCTCGATGGCATTTTAATACTTAAAGCTTTAGTAAATCTAACGGTGTTGACATTCTGCTAATATCTTTACTTCCTTATAAATTAAAAATGAATTGATACTCCCAATGAGAAAAAGTCTTCCGATGGTCCTTCATGCGTTTTTGCCGATCCGAAATAATCATATTTATCATCACTATATAAATAATCGCGGTACTCGGTTATCTGTGTATAAGCTGCCATCGGGCGGTATTCGAAATCAAACGATACAAATTTGAACGGCATTATTTTTACGCCGAGTATATAACCGTATCTGAAAAGGTTTAATGATTTAGAACCGTTAGCATTAAGAACAAGGGAATTGTCGCCTGTCACCGTATAACTTTGGAATGAACCGCCTAACATAAAACCCAGCGTAAGGGCAACAGGTAAGCTTTCGGTAGGAACAATGTATAGATCAAAATCGCAGAAGAGCATTGAGTAACTTATATCTTTATAGGTCAAATTTACCGTCGGGTCTTTAGGCAATCTTAGATTATTTAATTTTGTAGAACAATAACTTACACCGACATTAAACCCGCCCCAAAAATCTTTAGGCAGTAATGCATAACCAACTCCGTAAGATGCCATCTTCCTGCTTTGATCAATTAAGATTTCTTCGTGCTCATTATACTGCATCAGCAATGCTTTATTAAAACCGGTATAGCTTCCGCGGGCATAAAACCCGTGCAGCAGATATTCGGTTTCTTCTTCTTGTTGAGCTAAGATGTTTCCGCTAAGAAATAAATTAATGATAAGTATTAGTAAATAAAGCGAAGAGCGAAAATGATTTTTCATTAACTCCTCCTAAGATTGCAGTATAATTTATTGATTTTATATGAATATTAGTTTTGTCCTTTCAAATTTTCTTCGGCGGTCAAGATACATACCTTGACTGAATAATTTAATTTCATCAAGGAGCGGTCTTTGACGACCGAAAATAAAATTAAATATTAAACTCAATATTCAATTAATACTTATAGTCTCCACTATATTAAGTATACCGGTTTGTGGGTTGATCATAACCCTTCACTCTACATTACTCCATAACTTATGCAATGCTTTTAATGTTGATTCTGCATTCACTAAGTTATCAAACTCTAAATCAACAATAACGTAGTTTGGATCATCCATTAGACGGAAGATGCGATAACACACCACGTTTCTTTGCCTGTAAGTTTGACTTTACTTATTACTTTTATTGATTTTCTCATTAATACTTTTTACTTCCTTAAAATCTTCTCCATTGGCTTTCCTTTTGCCAATTCATCAACCAGCTTATCTAAATAACGAATCTTTTGCATTAGTTTGTCTTCTATTTCTTCCACACGATAGCCACAAATTACACCGGTAATTTTTGAAACATTTGGATTGATTTGTGGTGCCAGGGAGAAAAATGATTTAAAATCACTTTTATTGTTGATTTGTTGTTGCAATGTTTGCTTATTATATCCTGTCAGCCAAAATATAATCTCATCTACTTCTGCTTTTGTGCGTCCTTTTCTCTCCGCTTTTTGTATATACAACGGATAGACACTAGCAAAAGTGGTTCTAAATATTCTTGCATTATCCATTTTACTTATTACCTAATATTTAAGTTTTTTTGTCTATTTATTTCCTTGCGTCACGGTCATACCATGACAGCAGAATTAATTCTGAGTATAAATAACAAAATTATTTTTAGCATTTACTTTGTAGTTTTGCCTTCATACAATTTAGAGAATTCGTGGTCAATTGGTTCCCATAATTCTATTTTGTTGTTTTCGGGATCGAGGATATGAACAAATTTTCCATACTCATATGTTTCTATTGAATCAACAATTGTAACGCCATTCTTTTTTAACTCTTTGACAAGGTCTTCAATATTTTCAACGCGATAATTTATCATAAATTCTTTCTTAGATGGGGCAAAGTATTTTGTATTTTCGTTGAAAGGACTCCATTGCAAATATGCTTTTTGTTCGGGAGAGTCACTTTTCCTGAACTCAAACAATGAGCCGTATTCATTGGTAACTAATCCGAGATTTTCATTATACCACTCTCTCATTTTTTTAGGATCCTTAGTTTTGAAAAATATTCCCCCAACACCAGTTACTTTCTTTTTTACATTCATTATGTCCCTCGATTTATTTGCCGATGAATCATTTTGAGCCTTGCTGTTATTAGAGATTAATAGCAGACTTATTGATAAATATAATATGATGATCTTGTATTTATGCATATTTAATTCCTTTTAAGAATTGATTTGATACTGACTCAACTTAGCAGAAAAGGGAATTGTTGTCAATTTTTT